>CAYLPA010000030.1:0-20387 GCA_964385385.1 uncultured Saprospiraceae bacterium
GTCAAACAGATGAAATTGCAACTTCTAATATGAATCTTGAGTATTCGGAAAAAGTACTCATAAGAAAAGTAACAGATAAACATGGGGGAAATATTAGTAGGGCAGCTAAGGAATTAGGTTTAACGAGAGCATCATTGTATAGAAGAATTGAGAAATATGGTTTGTAAGGCGAAGGTAGTAGGCAGTAGGCAATAAGCAGTAGGCAATGACATGAAAACCAGAAAAAACATGAAAATATATTTTGACAATGCAGCAACAACTCAAATAGATTCTGAAGTTGCTGATTCTATGACTAATGTTATTAATAATATTTATGGGAATCCATCATCAATTCATTCCTTTGGAAGAAAAAGCAGAGTGTTGATTGATGAAGCAAGAAATAAAATAGCTGAGTGTTTGAATGTAAATCCAACAGAAATATATTTTACTTCATGTGGAACAGAAGCAATTGCAACTGCAATTAATGGTTGTATTCTTCAGAAAGATATAAAACACATTATTACAAGCCCAATAGAACACCATGCTGTTTTGCATACAATAAAATCATTGGAGAAGAAAAATTTAGTTGAAGTAAGCTACGTAAAACTTGATGACAAAGGCATTATTGATTTGGATGACCTTAAAGAAATATTAAGAACAAAAGTAAGGTCAATGGTAATTTTGATGCATGCAAATAATGAGATTGGAAATTTATTGCCCATGAAACAAGTCGGAGATTTATGTTCAGATTATAATGCATTTTTTCTTTCCGACACAGTGCAAACAATGGGAAAATACAAAAACAATCTTCAAGATATAAACATTCATTTCGCAACATGTTCAGCTCACAAATTACATGGTCCCAAAGGAATCGGATTTCTTTATATTAATGATGACACAAGCATCGAACCTTTAATTCTTGGTGGTGGTCAGGAAAGAAACCTTCGAGCCGGAACCGAAAACATTTATGGCATTGTTGGTCTTGCAAAAGCATTTGAAGTGGCTTATCGTGATATGGAAAAAAATCAAGAATTTATTCAAGGATTAAAATCCTATATGCTTGCAGAGTTAAAGAAAAATATTCCTGATATCAAATTCAATGGAGAATCGGAAGAAGATGGACTTTATACAGTTTTGAATGCTTCCTTTCCTCTTAACAGTAAAACCGAAATGCTTTTATATAATCTTGATATTGCAGGAATTGCTGCATCAGGTGGAAGTGCATGCAATTCGGGTGTTGTAAGTATTTCTCATGTGTTAAAGGAAATTGGTGCAAATAATACAAGAGTTCCAATTCGTTTTTCTTTCAGTAAATACAACACAAAAAAAGAAGTTGATTTTTGTGTAGAGCAAATCCTTAATTTAATAAATTGACAATAAAAATTAACAGCAATTGATTTTCGATGGTTAATAAATTTCATAAAAAAACATCTATAGTTATTAAATAAAATTATAAGTTAGCGAATTATGGGGAAATTATAATTTATTATGGTAAAGAAAAAGAAGAAAAAGACTAAGAAAATAAAATACAAAAAAATAACTTTTAAGCTAAGCTCTAAACAATTAAGCATAGTTGACAAATGCTCTAAATTACAAAATACTACCCGTAATAAATTTATAAAATCAGCAATCAAAAACAGTATTTTAACTTTTGCCGACCGCCTAAAAGATGAAAGTATTATTACTAAAAATCAATTAAAATTATTTAATTTCGATAAAATCGGTGAGCAAATTGAGATGTTTGAAGAAGAAGAAACTAACGAAAAATAGCTCAACTTTAACTATTCTATCTATAGAAATATTCTTACCTGTCAAACATTGGAGCATGCTCCAATGTTTAAGAGTAAGCATATAATAGCAAAGCAACAAGCTTTACGAGCTTCGAGAAACGAGAAACGAGCCCCTATTTCACATTTCCTTTTTTCCATTTTTCTTTATCTATCAATTCGCCGGTCATTGTATAATGTTTCCATTTACCTGACTTTATTCCGTCTTTATATTTTCCTTTAATCTTTAATACTCCTGTATTATAATAAAATTCAGCTTCGCCATTTGGTTTTCCTTTTTGATAAGTTACACTTGCTTTTCTGGCTCCGCTTTCATAGAACTCTAAGTATTTGTCAACAATTCTATTATCATCAAAATTAATCTGTGATTTAATACATTCTTTTTGGTTATCATAGTAAAAATATGCTGTGCCATTAACTTTGCCTTTTTCGTAATTCACCGCATTCATAATGTTTCCACTTTTGTAATAGCTTCTCCATAGACCACTCAAATATTCATCTTTAATTAAACCTTCTGATTTGATTGAACTATCAGGATAAAAAACTTTATAAAAAGTATTATTGTTAAGTTCTTCTTCAGTAAGATTAATTTTGAAATTCAATAATTCTATGTAAGTATTAGAAATATCATCAGCAGCAAGCTCAATTTTATCCAATACTTCGAGAAATTCAGCATCCTTATTATGACTTGCTTTTAGAGTTGTTTTAAAAATATTCTTTTCGGAATTCATTTGAAAACCAACATTGGCAAAACTCAAAATAAGTTCTTTGTTCTTTGATATTCCTTTTCGTTTTTTGGCATTGCTGAAATAATAAAGATGAGAATAAATTTTTGGCATCTGCACATAAATACTAATATTAGATTTTTTATCAAAAGAATTTTTAAAATTCATGAACTCCTCTTTGTGAGACAAAGTATTGCCTTTGGTATAATCGTCAATAAAATACATTAATGAAGCCGGCGAATTACTAAAAACTACAAAGTCTTCGATGTAAGAAAAATATGGTTTTTCAAGTGTTCCAAAAAGTTTGCCGAAAAACATTTTAAAAAAACCTTTAATATTCAAATATTGAATTTCATGATTTTGATAGTTTATTGTTTTGAATTTCATCGGTGACCTTTTCTGAATTTGAGAGGTCATTATGCCTAATCCTTCTTTTGCTTTCTCAATATTGTTTGAATGAATCAAAATCACAACATCCTTTTCTTTGGTTCCGCCACGAGGTTGAAGTTTAATAAATGCAATTTCGTTTCCAATCCAATCAAAGAAGTTTTCTTTAAGATTTATTTTAAGCAATTTTTCAACTTTTTTAATTTTCTTGCTATAACTCTCAAATTTTGTACTGTCGGTAGTTAAATAAACTTCATTTAGATTATTGAAAAAATCATTAAAATTCCTAAAACATAAAGAAATATAAATAGCAGCATTGTCAGAAATAATGTTGTGAGAAACTGTTTTAGCAACTTTCACTTGATTTAATGCTCTGATATAAGAAGGCAAAGAATCATTGAAGTTTGTATAGCCATTCAAAACAAATTCTTCGTTTTCGATGTTTAAATTCATTGCTGAAAACGATAGGGTTTCACCAAGAGATTTTAGCAAGTCACTTTGCTCAGATAAAAAACAATGTAAATAATCTTGAACTAAAGAATAATTTATATAAAAACTAAAAAGTTTTCTATTGCTAATTTTCGAGCTTACAACGGTAAAAGCATCGTTATTTAGCCAATTATTTTCATCTTTCTGACTGATAGAATTTTTTATGATTTCTTTGGAATAACTACAAACTAAAAGATTGTCGATAAAAGAAAGATACAGTTTTTCATCATCGTTAATATTATTGATTTCAATAATTTTGTTTCCTTCAAACTCACTTTCTTTTGACTCGTATTCATAGAGCCTGATTAACTTTTGAATGTATTTTGAAAGAACTGAAATTTTTGAAATTTTCCCAAGTTCTATAGTAAAAAGAAAGTCATATTCAATTTTTGAAATCATATGTGCTGAGACAAGCAGTTGCCTATCATTAAGCAGTGCATTGATAGCAGAGTTGTCTTTAATCAAAGAGTCAATTCCAAGAGCAGATTTATTAATATCTTGAAAAGAAGGACTCGAGAGCAAATGTTGCCAAATTTCGCTTTCGCTAATTTCTGACCATCCATTTGTCAGATTATTTGTTTCGATGATAAAAACAGCATCATTTGGAATAACACTAAATGTATCTCTAACTTTAGTGTTTTTAAAAAATAAATAAATTCCAATTGCTGAAGCAATAATAACTATTACCAGAATTACAAGAAATATTTTTTTTGATTTACTCATTACTAAAAGCTTAGAATGTTGTTAATAATTATGTGAAAATAATATATTTTTTTATCTTAATTAGTTTTTAATATAATAGTAATTTCTAAAAAAATAACTTAGAAAATTTTATTAACTTGTAAAAAAAAAAATTAATACAGGAATATAACTCTATAGAAGAAATATCTATTTTATTAGTAATTTATATTTAATAGCTAATATTTTTTTTTAAAAAACTTTAATTATTAAATAATTATGTTATATTTGACGCAATTTAATTGCGTTATATATATATACATTAATTATATATGATGATATGTAAATCCAAAAACTATTAACAAAATTTAAAAAGATGAAAAAAATTTATTATCCTTTTTTAGTTTTAGTTATTTTCTCTATTCAACTAAAATCCCAAAACAATTGCCTTGATTTTGACGGTAGTAATGACTATGTGGCAATATCAAGTTTTAATTTTAACGGTTATTCTTCTATTACCTTTGAAGCATGGGTTTATTCCCGTTCCTTTAATTCCCTTTCTCCTGATGATTACATCTCAAATGTAGTTGGACATTATGATGCTTCAGCACTATTAAGAATTGGAGATAATGATGGAAGCCATATGCAAGACAATAATAGAGCACAATTTGCAATTAATACATCCAATGGTACTGATAAATGTAATTCAACAACAGAAATGAGTATTAATACATGGTATCATATTGCTTGCACTTACGATGGAAGTAATTTAAAAATATATGTTAATGGGATTTTGGAAGATACAGAGCCACATACAGGTACAATTTCAACTAGTTTAACAAATATAGCCTTAGGAGGAGATGATAATAGTATTTTCAGGATGTTTGACGGATTAATGGATGAAGTAAGAATATGGAGCGATGCTAGAACAGAATCTGAAATACGAGCAAATATGTATAAGGAATTAGTTGGAAATGAAGCTAATTTGGTAGCTTATTATAAATTTAACGAAACTAGCGGAACTAATGCTGATAATGCAGAAGGAACAGCGAGTAAAGATGGCACACTTAACAATATGGCAGGTACAGAATGGTTAACATCATCAGCATTTTTTGGTCCTAAAAACTGCTTGGATTTTGATGGAACTAATGATTACATTGCAATTACTAATAATTCTGGATTGCAACCTACATCAGCCTTTACAGTGGAATCATGGGTAAACGTGAATTCAACTGTTGACTATTCAAATATCATTGATAATGGATTTGCAACAGCCGATCTTGTTAATAAATGCGGTGGATTTGTTTTAGGGATTAATAATTCAACTACAAAATTATTTAGAGCCTGGATTTGTACAGGAAGCAACTATCCTGCTGATAGAACAGTAGTAACATCTGATATGGAATATGAGGAAGACAAATGGTATCATGTTGTTACAGTTTATACAGGTTCAGCATTAAATTTATATGTTAATGGAAAACTTGTTGGGAGTGAGTCTGTTTCAGGAACTATAGATTATACTTATGTAAATAATAGTTCAAGCTATGGATTAAACATTGGGAGGTTTAATGATGATAACGAAACCTATTGTTTCAATGGATTTATAGATGAAGTTCGTATTTGGAATATTGCAAGAACCGAAGCTCAAATTCGCAATAATATGTGTAAAACATTGGTTGGCAATGAGATAGGACTTGTCGGATACTATAATTTTGATAATCTATTGGGAATAACTCTTCAGGATTTTTCAGGAAATGGAAATAATGGTAGTTTGAATAATATGGATAATAGTGATTGGATAACTTCAGCATCCTTCAATACATGGCTAAACACATTGTCAACAAGCTGGACTACAGATGCAAACTGGAGTCGAAGCTCTAAGCCTGATTTGTATGATAACTTGGGTATTTATAGTTACAGTGGTGGCAATTCACCTAGTTTTGGTATAGCTGATGAAGCTGTATGTAATAATGTAGTTATAAATTTGTCTTCAGACTGGCTTATTGGTGGAAGTTTTGATGTTAATAGTAATATTATTTTAGAGAGCAATCTGGACCTCAATGGACAAAGATTATATCTTGCCGAATCTGCTAAACTAATTGAATCTAATGGATTTGTTTTAGGAACATCCGGCAAAATAGAAACTCAAAGAACTTTATCAAATATAAATGAAGATGTTGCCGGTATGGGTGTAGAAATTTCTAGCACTCAAAATATGGGAACAACAACAGTAGAAAGATATACTACTGCAATTACGGGCCCGGGAGGTGATAAAGGAATTAATAGATATTATAAAATTTCACCTACTACTAACACTGGATTAAATGCAACATTGGTATTTAACTATGATGATTCGGAATTAAATGGAAGCACTGAAAACAATTTAGTATTATTTAAATCCATTAATGATGGCTTAAGTTGGACACAAGTTGGAGGAACTGTAAGTTCAACAAACAACACAATTACATTGTCATCTATAGATGGATTTAGTTGGTGGACTGCTGCTGAGTCGGGTTCAGTTTTGCCTATAAAATTGCTTAACTTTTCATCAAAATGTTTGAATAAAAACTCTATTGAATTAAACTGGGCAACTGCATCAGAAATAAACAATTCACATTTTGAAATTCAACAATCTCTTGATGCAGAAAATTTCATTACAATTGGCAAAGTTGAAGGAGCAGGAAACAGTAATTCAATTCTAAACTATAAATCAATTGTTGAAAATAATGAAAATATTCAAAGTTACTTTAGACTTAAGCAAATTGATTTTGATGGAAAATTTGAGTATTCTAAAATAATTGCTGTTGATTGTTCAGATAATCTACTGAACACAATTGAAGTCTATCCAAATCCTTTCACAAATGAAATTTCAATTGATTTCAAAACTTTACTAAAAAGCAAGGTCAAAATTGAAGTAAGAAATAAACTTGGAATAATAATTAAAGAAGAAGTAATTGAAGCTAACAATTCCAATAAAAAAATTGAGCTAAACAAAAATTTATCATCAGGGATTTATTTTATAATTATTTCTAATGACACAGAAACAATTGTAAGAAAATTGCTTAAAGAATAAGCAAGGACTCAAATAATTTCTTAGACAAAAAATTCACCCCACCTTTTTTTTACACCTAAAAAGCATAAAATTCTTTAGTCTCAACATTAAAACAATTCACCAATTCTCATATCGGGAAAATATTTGATTATTATTTTTGCGTTGTTAACTCTTTGAAGTTACCATTCTATATAGCACTGCAGAAGACTGAAGTATAAATGTTTTTTAAATAATAAAAATCATTGACTTTAATATTTTGAGTCAGTATATTTGTGGGATAATTCTAAAACACAGATTTATTATAATATTGAGAATAGTTTATATAAAAAACATTACTATAAAAACAAGATTTAATTATCTAAAAAACAAGAAAATATGAGAAAGCATTTAAAACCTTCGTGTATTAAGGAAAAAGTTTCAATTATTAAAAAAGATTTAATAAACTTAAGTAAAAAAAGTAATATCTATTTATTAACAACATTTCTCTTAGTATTTATATTTAGCAATAGCTTATTGGCTCAAACCTATCAAGATTCATTTGAAAGTGGTTTTGACAACTGGGTAAATGTTACCGGTGATGATATGGACTGGACTATGAAGACAGGTTCAACAGGTTCAAGTAGTACAGGTCCGTCAAGCGCTTACGATGGAAGTTACTATGTTTATACCGAAGCCTCAGGTTATAATAATACGACAGCAAATTTAGAAGGGCCAACATTTAGTTTTTCAACAGGCCAGATTGATTTTTACTACCACATGTATGGTAGTAGCATGGGAAGCTTATATCTTGAGATTGCTTCCAGCCCATATAACACATGGACTACAATTTGGAGTTTAAGTGGGGATCAAGGTGATAGCTGGCAAAGTGCCTCAGTTAATTTAAATGCATATGGAGGAAATGATATGCGGCTTAGGTTTCGTGGTGTAACAGGTAGTTCCTACCAAAGTGATATGGCTGTAGATAAAATAAATATTACCTATTCAACTACTCCAATGTCATATTCCTCTTGTACAACAGAAACACCAACTACTGACGATGTTTACACAGGCACAATACAAAATTCTGTTGTAAGGTTAAATGTGGTTACTACGGGAATTACAAGTCCTTTAGATATTACATCTGTTACCTTTAATACTAACGGAACAACAAGCACTTCAGATATCACAAATGCAAAGGTATTTTATACTACCAGCACTACATTTTCAAATTCAACTCAATTTGGTTCAACTGTTTCAAGCCCGAGTGGCTCATTGGTGGTATCAGGCACTCAAACACTCTCATATGGAAATAATTATTTTTGGTTAACATATGATATTCCTAATGGGGCTACAGTTGACAATGTAATAGATGGAGAATGTACTTCTGTAACAGTTGATGGTAGTGCAAAAACACCAACAGTAACTGCTCCAAACGGTTCAAGAACGATAAAGGACGCCATTACTTCCACAACAACCGAAACTGCATCAACAGCCGATGTGTACCAAGGTGTAAACAATAATGAAGTAATCAGGTTGAATGTTGTCAATGCAGCAGCAACAGGATTAATATATACAACATCCATTACATTTAACACAACAGGAACAAACAGTGCTTCTGATATAAGCAATGCAAAAGTATTTTATACTACCAGCACTTCTTTTTCTGCCTCAACACAATTTGGTTCAACAGTATCAAGTCCATCCGGTTCATATACAGTTACTGGTAATCAATCGCTTGCAAATGGAAATAACTATTTTTGGCTTGCTTATGATATACCATCCGGTGCAACACTTAACAATGTAGTAGATGCAGAATGTACATCTGTTACTTCAGGAGGTGCAGCAAAAACACCAACAGTAACTGCTCCGACCGGCTCAAGGACAATAAAAGACGCTATAACTTCCACAACCACTGAAACTGCATCAACTTCCGATGTTTACAGGGGATTAAATAATAATGAAGTAATCAGGTTGAATGTGGTTAATACAGCTGGTTCTGGCTTATTAAATACAACATCCATTACATTTAACACAACAGGAACAAACAGTACTTCTGATATAAACAATGCAAAAGTATATTATACTACAAGCACTACTTTTTCTACATCAACACAATTTGGTTCAACAGTATCAAGTCCATCCGGTTCATATACAGTTATAGGTAATCAATCGCTTGCAAATGGAAATAACTATTTTTGGCTTACTTATGATATACCATCCGGTGCAACACTTGACAATGTAGTAGATGCGGAATGTACATCCATTACTTCAGTAGGGGCAGCTAAAACACCAACAGTAACTGCTCCGACCGGCTCAAGGACAATAAAAGACCCTATAACTTCCACAACCACCGAAACTGCATCAACTTCCGATGTTTACCGGGGATTGAATAATAATGAAATAATCAGGTTGAATGTGGTTAATACAGCTGGTTCTGGCTTATTAAATACAACATCCATTACATTTAACACAACAGGAACAAGCAGTACTTCTGATATAAGCAATGCAAAAGTATATTATACAACAAGCACTACTTTTTCTACATCAACACAATTTGGTTCAACAGAGTCAAGTCCATCCAGTTCATATACAGTTACAGGCACACAATCGCTTGCAAATGGAAATAACTATTTTTGGCTTGCTTATGATATATCAGCATCTGCAACAATTACTAATGTTGTTGATGGGCAATGTACATCTGTTATCTCAGGGGGCAATACAAAAACACCATATGTAACAAATCCCTCCGGTTCGAGAAGCATTGCGAATAATCCGGTTAATGTTTCAGCAACAAGCGGTACAACCAGCGACACATATGCTACGTTAAAAGATGCTTTTGATAAAATTAATGACGGTACACACCAGGGTGTTATCGCCATTTCACTTACCGGGGATACTAAGGAGAGCGCATCGGCCATGCTCAACGAAACCGGATATGGATCGGCCAGTTATACAAGTGTTAGCGTTATGCCAAATGGCGGACACAGAACTATTTCAGGTAATGTTAGTACTCAGCTCATTCATCTTAGATCGGCAGACAATATAACTTTTGATGGGTTGAACGATGGAACCAATAGTTTAACATTGATCAACACCAGTACAAGCGAAAATTCAAGCTATGGTAAGGTGATCGATATTTATGGTTATATTATCAATGGAGTATCCGATGTTCCTATTGAAAATGTAACAATACAAAACTGTACCATCCGCGGAAATACCCTTACAACTCCGTATCTGAGTTTCGAAGGATATTATGGAGCGGAGAATATCACCATTTCTAACTGCGACCTGGGGCCATACAGTTCAAATCATACCAGTATGGTTGTATCAAGTGGTACTGATACATATACAAATATTAATTTTACCGGAAACAATATCCATGACTTTGGAAAACCTGATGCATATTCAAACTATGGCGTGCTACTAAGGTATATAATTGGAGGCAGTATAGCCAACAATAAATTTTATCAAAGCAGTAGCAAAACATTTACTACTTCTTGCGAATATTTTTATTGCATTGATATGAATTTTTGCGAAAACCTGAATGTGACCGGAAATGTAATGGGATATGCCAATGTCAGCGGAACAGGAGTGTCTGTGATGAGTTTTGCAAAATCCTATGCCAAGTTTTATGGAATACATAATAATGCTAGAACGGATGATCCTGTATTAATTAGTGGGAACGAAATCGGGGGGATTCAAATCAACTATACTAATGCAAGTTCGAGTTTCTACTTTTATGGTATTTACCTTGAGACGAGCAATCCCTATACACAATCTGATTATTATATTAATGAAAATACATTTGGCTCAGATTCCAATCCCAATTCAATTGTGTTGAACACATCTGGTGGTATTGGTTTTTATGGTGTATTCACGCGTAGTTATTCTGCAATGGATCATGCAGAGTTTAATGGTAACCATTTTGGTGGAATTAACACAGGTACAACATCAAATCCAACCGGAGGTGGAATAACTTGCTTCCTGATAAACTCAGATTACAGCTCAAGTGGAGATATCGAGATTAATAATAACGTAATCGGATATCCCTTGGCACCTATTATCATAGGATACTCCGAATATAACCCTTCCAATAATACAAGTGTTTATGGAATTTTAACCAACTCTAATGATAGGTACCCATATACCATAAGTGGAAATATTGTACAGAATTTTACTAATTATGGAAATGATGACCAATATGGTTATTATACAATTGGTATTGCTGATAGAAATAACGAAACACAGCCTGTTACCCGAACGATATCTTCAAACATTGTCAGGAATATTACCTCAAAAGGGGGTGTTCGTGGTATTATGGCAAACTATGCAGGAACAACCACACCCATTTATATCAACTATAACGAGGTGTATAATATTACAGGCGGTGCAGGCGAGGTGTCAGGAATACATTACCCCGGACGACTCGGCATGATTGGCAACAACTTTATTTATCAGATTAGTGCCGACAACGATAAGCCTGCTTATGGTATATACCTTCATTATAATCCATTTTCAGAGAGCGATGTGCTCACCAATAATATTATAGTTCTCGGAAAGGATGCCGATGGAAATAATATAGAAGGTACTAGGCTATATGCCTTTTATGACGGATCGGCCAGTGGTTCCTATTATTACAATACAGCCATTGTCATGGGCGAGGCTACCACCGGAAGTAACGATACCTATTGCTTTTACAGAACAAATACATCTAATAATTATAATACTGTGATTAAGAATAATCTCTTTATCAATAAACGATCAAATAATGGTGGAAGTGGTAAACATTATGCATTAAGGTTAGGTTGTAATACCAGCCTGAGTATCGATTACAATGATTGCATTGCTTCAGGTACTGGTGGTGTTTTAGCCCAATTATATACTCCATATACCTGGCAGGACAAAACAACATTGGGTGATATTCAAACATACACCGGGCAGGATGCTAACAGTATCAATAGTAATCCACAGTTTTTAGATTTAGCATCAAATAATTTCCATTTGGTTGGTTCAAGCCCTTGTATTGGTGCTGGTGTTAATATTACAGGAATTACAACAGATTATGAAGGAAATACACGTCCTGGAGGTGGCACAGTTGCTGATATGGGTGCTTATGAAAATTCACTTGGTTCTTCAAAAACTCTAATTACATGGACTGGTTCTACCGATAATGATTGGAATACGGCAAGCAATTGGGATTTAAATGTAGTGCCAACAGATGCACATTCAGTTAACCTTCCTGATGTAAGTAACGATCCTACTGTTGTAGCCAGTGCAGTTTGTTATGACCTAACTATATATTCTGGTACTCCACTTACGTTAAACTCAAATATTACTGTTAATGGAAATTTATTCCTTAATAATGGACTTAATTTAAACGGTAGAGTTATAACTCTTGGTCCAGATGCAACTTTAACAGAAACAACCGGCAATAACGTTTATGGAACTTCAGGAACAATTCAAACAACCAGAAATTTAAGTAACGTTGATGAAAATGTTGCCGGGCTTGGATTGAAAATAACTGAAGCAAGTAACTTAGGTTCTACTACAATTATTCGGGGACATGCAGCTCAAACAGGAAATAGCAACACAGGAATAAAAAGATATTATACGGTTTCTTCAGCAAATTCTCCTTCAAATGCAACAATAGTTTTTAATTATATTGATTCAGAATTAAATGGATGTGATGAAGCTGATTTGATTTTATTCAAATCAACAAATGCCGGTTCTACATGGATAGATATGAATGGAGTGGTAAATACAACTGATAATTACATTACTCTTTCAGGAATAAACAGTTTTAGTTGGTGGACTGCTGGAGATGAAGGTATTCCATTACCTGTTAGTTTGTTAGATTTTTCAGCAAAATGTAAACCTAATAATTCTGTTGAACTAAATTGGTCAACTGCATCAGAAATCAACAACTCACATTTTGAAATTCAACAATCATTTGATGCGGAAAACTTTCAAACAGTTGGTAGAATTGACGGAGCAGGAAACAGCAATACAATTTTAAACTATAAATCAATTGTTGAAAACACGGAAAATATTCAAACTTATTATAAACTTAAGCAAGTAGATTTTGATGGAAAATTTGAATATTCTAAAGTTATAGCTGTGAATTGTTCAGAAAATCAACTAAGCTCTATTGATGTTTACCCCAATCCTTTTACAAATGAAATTTCTATTGATTTCAATACTTTACTAAAATATAATGTCAAAGTTGAAGTGAGAAACAAACTAGGAATCCTGATTAAAGTAGAAGTAATTGAAGCTAACAGTTCCAATAATAAAATTGAGCTAAGCAGAAACTTATCCGCTGGAATATATTTTGTTGTTATTTCTAATGATAAAGAAACAATTGTAAGAAAATTGGTAAAAGAATAATCCTAAAAAAATTAAAAAAAAAGAACGATAAGATTTACCTTATCGTTCTTTTTTTTATGATATTTTTTTTCAACCTACTTCATATGCTTCAAGTTGAAGCCATACATGATTACAAATGCAATAGGAAAAATAAACACAAGTACAGAAATCATCATTAAGAAGGTATTTGATGCGCCCCAAATAGAAGCAATTGCTATTGGAACTCCAATTTCTCCAACAAAATAAATATAATATCCTATTTTCTTCATATTCCACATTTGCAAAACACCAACAAGACAAATAAGTGCTCCAAAAACACCAATAATACTTATTGTAGAGCCTGTTGAAGATATAATGCTTAACATATCAAAATATCCGAAACTTTCTAATATTTGAATTGGTTCTTGGTCAGGAAAATCAATGAGTATTGTTTGAATTTTATCAAGAAAACCTGATGAAAAAAAGATTAATCCAAAAATATTATTAAAAACTTCATAACCTATTCCAACAAAACTTAAAATACACAAAACTTTTAGAAAAATAGGTCTTTGTTTTGTTTCCAGCTTTGAACTGTCAGATTCAATATTTTTTTCCATAATTCTTGAATATTAATAATTACCTTTTAATTGAATAAAATTTATTTTTCTGCTTCTACTACTGCAGGAGGATTTTCTTCTTCTTTAATATATTTAGCATCACCGAAAGCAAGAATTGGCCAGAATATAATAGAAAGAAAAATTAGACCAACAGTAAAACCTTCATTTTTGCCAAAATTTTTTGAAATTCCATTTAGCATCATAATAACAAAGACAATATTTACTAATGGAATAAAAAATAAAAATAACCACCACCAAGGTTTTTTGGCAACAGCTAACATAATAATAATGTTATAAATTGGTATAAGAATAGCCCATCCGGGTTGACCGGCTTTTTCGAATACAATCCAATAAGCAATAATCATAAATACTGCTAATAGAAAAGGGAAAACAAACATAGTACTAAACATAATCTTAGGGTTTTAGTTAATAATTTATTTTATCTACCTCACAAATGTATTAAAAATATTTTTAAATCCAAATTTTGTAATAAAAAAAAAGCCTGTTGAAAATTAATTCAACAGGCTCAATTATTTGTTTATTATAATGCTAAAGTGATAAAAAAAGTGAAACTATTTTTTCAACAATTTAACAATATATTTTTATTCCAAACTACCAACTTCTTTTTCAACTTCTTCAAGAATTTCACAAGATTTTACTAACTCTTTCATTGCAGTATGGTCAGGATATAATGGTCGGTCAATTTCAAGGAAATCAACATATTTCCTGATTACATCTTTTGCTTTTTGTACTCCTGCTCCAAAACCGTATTCTTCTTTTCTAAAGTCTAAAGCTTGTGCAGCAGCCATAAATTCAATACCTAAAATTCCATAAGCATTATCCATTATCTGGAAATTTTTGATAGCTGTATTCATACCCATAGAAACAAAGTCTTCCTGGTCAGCAGCAGCAGGAATTGATTGAATTGATGCTGGCATTGACAAAATTCTTTGTTCAACAATTTGCATGTCGGCAGTGTATTGACTAAGCATTAATCCTGAAAACATTCCGGCTCCTTTAGTTAAAAATGCAGGCAAACCAACGCTTAAAGCAGGATTATTCAATCTATTCATTCTTCTTTCAGACATCACTGAAACCATAGTAATAGCTGCTCCAACTATATCCATTGGCAAACTAACTGGACTTCCCTGAAAATTGGCACCTGTTAATTGCATGTTTTTGTCAGGAAAGAAAATCGGATTATCACCAACTCCATTAAGTTCTATTTCAACTTGTGAGCGAGCAAATTTTAAAGTATCGTGAGCTGCTCCAATCACCTGAGGTGTTGAACGCATTGAGTAAGCATCCTGAACTTTACATTTGACTTTATTTTCTTTCAAGTCGCCACCTGCAACACATTTGTTAATAGAATTTGCACTTCTTATTGCACCTTTAAAACCACGAATTTCATGAAGTAAAGCGTTGTATGGTTTCATATTAGCTTTTAATGCTTCCAGCGACATTGAAGCTGCAATTTCAGCTTGCTTCAACCAATTGTTTGCTTCAAATAACATTAATGCACTCATAGCTGTTAAAAGATTTGAACCATTAATTGCAGCAAGACCATCTCTTGCCTGAAGTCCGGGAATCGGAATGCCTGCCCTATCCATAGCTTCTTTTCCATCAAGTAGTTCTCCTTTATAATATGCTTCTCCTTCACCCATCAATAATAAAGCAATTTGCGACATAGGTGCTAAATCACCACTTGCTCCAACTGAACCTTTTTGACAAACAAAAGGAGTTACTCCTTTGTTAAGCATATCAACATAAGTTTGAGTAATCTCAATACGATTACCTGAGTTACCATGTGCATGAACATTAATTCTGCCTAGCATTGCTCCTCTAACATAGTCAATGGGTGCAGGGTCACCAATTCCTGCAGCATGATTGTAAATTAAATATTTCTGAAAATCTTTTACTTGCTTTGCGTCTAGAACAACTTCAGAGAATTCACCAATTCCGGTATTTACTCCATACATTATTTCACCTGCAATAATCTTTTTTTCAAGCATTGCTCTACAAATATTGATTTTTTTGATTGAATCGGGATGAAGTTCAACTTTTTTGTTATTCCTTGCAACATCAACAACATCTTCGATGGTTAGGCCGGAGCCTTTTATGATTAGTGTCATATTATTATTATTTTAATTATGGTTTTAATTATAATTTTTTACAAAAAAACAAAAAAATATTTTCATTTAATAAATTTATACAAATTATTTTTTTTTGAATTCTGTATTATTATTTTAATTACTTTTGCATTTAAGTATTTAAAAACAAAAAAAATGTCCTGGACTATTATTATTGTTCTAATATTAATTGGCTTATTATTTCTAATCCTTGAAACTCTGGTAGTTCCCGGAACTACCGTTGTTGGTATTTTTGGATTTGCATTATTAGCTTTTAGCATTTATAAATCTTATGCTGTTTATGGAGCTACTGCAGGACATATTACACTTGGGAGTACTGCGGTACTAACATTGATTCTATTATTTTTTGCAATAAGGTCAAAAACATGGAATAAACTTATGTTAAAATCAAACATCAGTAGTAAAGTAAATACTATTGATGAAGAAAAGTTAAAAAAAGGAGATGTTGGCGAAACCGTATCCCGTTTAGTAACTGGTGGAAAAGCTAAAATAAACGGTGAATTTTATGAAGTTCATTCCACAGGAGCATTTATTGACCAACATTCTAAAATTGTAGTTACTAAAATCGAAGCAAATAAAATATATGTTAAATTAAAAAAATAAATTTATTATGGAAAACATTGGAATAATTATAGCAATAGGAGTTGCCTCCTTATTTGGATTATGGCTAATTTTTTATTTTATACCAGTAGGCTTGTGGTTCACAGCACTTGTTTCAGGTGTTAGAATTTCGCTTTTACAATTGATACTTATGCGTTGGAGAAAAGTACCACCATCTGTTATTGTAAACAATTTAATAGCAGCAACAAAAGCTGGTTTAAAATTAAACAGAAATGAATTAGAAGCACATTTTCTCGCAGGTGGAAAAGTTAAATCAGTTGTAAACGCACTCATATCTGCTGATAAGGCAAATATGCTGCTGGATTTCAAAACTGCTACTGCTATTGACTTAGCAGGAAGAGATGTTTTGGAAGCCGTTCAAATGTCAGTTAATCCTCAAGTAATTGACACACCACCTGTAACCGCTGTTGCAAAAGACGGAATACAATTAATTGCAAAAGCAAGAGTTACTGTCCGTGCAAACATCAAACAATTAGTAGGTGGTGCCGGCGAAGAAACTGTTCTTGCAAGAGTTGGCGAAGGTGTAGTTTCATCTATTGGCTCAGCTGATTCGCATAAAATAGTTTTAGAGAATCCTGATTCAATTTCTAAAGTTGTTCTTGAAAAAGGATTAGACTCTGGTACTGCTTTTGAAATTCTTTCAATTGATATTGCAGATATTGATATTGGAAAAAATATTGGTGCTGTTTTACAAATGGATCAAGCAAATGCAGATAAAAATATTGCTCAGGCAAAAGCCGAAGAAAGAAGAGCTATGGCTGTAGCTTCTGAACAGGAAATGATTGCTAAAGCTCAAGAAGCAAGAGCTAAAGTTATTGAAGCCGAAGCTCAGATACCTATGGCAATTTCCGAAGCTTTCAGAACAGGAAATCTTGGAATCATGGATTATTATAAATTTGAAAATATCAAAGCTGATACTCAAATGCGTAAATCTATTTCAGGCTCTCCTGAACAAATGGGAAAAGATATTAAGTAAGCGTTTGAAGAAGAAATTAAAAGCTCTGAATTATTCAGGGCTTTTTTTTTAATTTTGTTAACGAGAATTTAAGACTAATAATAAATTATTAAAAATATTACTTAAAAAATTTGACTTTAATTCTTAAGAATAGTATTTTTACATCTAAATTAACAAACAATAACCATGAATAACACTTTCTCCAGAACTACATTTGATTGGAATAAGAAATACAATTGGGAAAATAAATTAATTCTTATTGTAGAAGATATTATCCCTAACTATGAGTTTATTAAAGCAGCAATAAGTAAAACCAAAGCAAGAATAATGTGGGCAAAAAATGGCAGATTAGCTGTTGAAATGTGCAAAGATAATGATGATATTAATTTAATTTTGATGGATATTAAATTGCCTGAATTAGATGGTTATGAAGCAACAAGACAAATAAAAGCATTCCGCCCTAACATACCAATCATTGCTCAAACTGCTTATGTTATGACAAATGAAAAAGGAAAAGTTTTACAAGCTGGTTGCGATGATTTAATTACAAAACCTATACAAATTAACATATTGTTAAGTACAGTTAATAAATATATCAATTAAAGATTATACTGTTATTTTAGTGGAGAAATAATGTAAAGAAATTTGTTTACTCACGACTTCAGACTTCCAACTCCCAACTCCCAACTTCTCATTTCCATATTTTTTTTAGCTTATAACTTATAAAGTATTATTTTCGCAAATATTTTTTTCAAATATTGCTTCTATTATAAAAATTCCATGAAAGACTTAACTGTAGGGAAAGAAAGTAAGACAATTTTGTTGTTTGCATTGCCTATGCTTTTAGGGAATCTATTTCAGCAATCTTATAATCTTATTGACAGTGCTATTGTTGGCAATTATATAGGAACTGAAGCACTGGCAGCAGTTGGAGCATCTTTCCCTGTTTTGTTTGTTCTTATCTCACTTGTTATTGGAGTTTCTATAGGTGCAACAATTGTCATTTCTCAATACTATGGAGCTAATGACATAAAAAATGTTAAACGCGCTATTGATACAATTTTTATCACAATTTTTTTCGCTTCAATATTTATTACAATTATAAGTTTTGTTTTCAGCAAAGAAATTTTTGATTTATTAAAATTACCTCCGGAAGTTGTTCCACAAGCAATATTATATTTCAAAATATTTGCATCAGGATTGATATTGCTATTCGGATTAAACGCAGTAAACGCCATCTTACGAGGTTTGGGAGATTCGAAAACTCCTCTGTATTTCATGATTATTTCAACATTTTTAAATATCGTTCTTGACTTATTTTTTGTTATTGTTTTAAAAATGGGAATTGAAGGCGTTGCTTATGCAACAGTGCTTGCCCAGGGAATTGCATTTATTATAGCTGTTATTTATCTGAATAAATACCATTCAATAATACGTATTTCATTTAAAAATTTAACTTTTGATAAAGATATTTTTTTAAAAAGCGTTAAAATTGGAGTTCCAACCGGATTACAGCAAACTTTCGTAGCTCTTGGAATGATGGCTTTAATAAGAATTGTAAATGATTTTGGCACTATTACTCTCGCTGCTTATACAGTTGCCGGCAGAATAAATTCTTTAGCAGCCATGCCCGCTATGGACTTCTCTGTCGCATTAACAGCATTTGTTGGGCAGAACATTGGAGCAAATAAAATTCATAGAGTGAAAAAAGCTTATAAAGCAACATTGGGAATGACATCAATAATTTCTATCGTTGTTACTGCAGCTGTTCTGCTGCTCGGGAAACAAATAATGGGATTATTCACCTCCGACGCCGAAGTAATAAGTATAGGAGTTTCTTACTTTTATATAGTCGGTGGATTTTATATTGTTTTCTCTTCAATGTTTATTACTCAAGGAGTTCTACGTGGTGCCGGTGATACTCTTATTCCAATGTTTTTCACACTAATTTCTTTGTGGCTGTTACGAATTCCGTTTTCTTATTATCTATCTCGCGAAGATGTTGGATTAGGAAGTGATGGAATTTGGTGGGGCATTCCTATTGCCTGGGTTGTAGGATTTGTTCTCTCATATATTTATTATCTTACTGGTAAATGGAAAAAGAAGGTAATTATTAAACGATAAATAATTTTTGTAACTAATCTTGTGCTGAAAATTAATAATGATAAAGGTTTTTAATAATTATTATTTAGTCTTAGTGTTACTTTGTGCTTCTTTGAGCAAATTGTGTAATAGCTGTTTCACAGAGAAAGATTGTAATTAACTTCAACCTTTTTAACACTGATTAGTTATTATTTTTTTAATTTAATAATATTTTACAATCAAAAAATTTTCTCATTAACAAATTTTAACATAAATCAATTTATATTTATTCTTTCATTTCTTATTTTTGCACACAATTTTAAAATTATAATTATGGAACAAACAACTAATATTAAAGAATTAAACGAACGCATACAAAAGGAAAGCTCATTTGTTGATATGGTTTCTATTGAGATGAATAAGGTTATTGTTGGTCAGAAACACATGATTAAAAGTTTGTTAATCGGCTTGTTGTCAAACGGTCATATTCTACTTGAAGGAGTTCCTGGTTTAGCAAAAACTCTGGCAATAACTTCTCTGG
>CAYLPA010000030.1:20487-22729 GCA_964385385.1 uncultured Saprospiraceae bacterium
ATTCTACTTGAAGGAGTTCCTGGTTTAGCAAAAACTCTGGCAATAACTTCTCTGGCAAACATCGTAGAGTCAAAATTCAGCAGAATACAATTTACTCCAGATTTATTGCCTGCCGATTTGTTGGGTACTATGATTTACAGCCAGAAAAAAGAAGAATTTATTGTACGTAAAGGACCAATATTTTCTAATTTTATTCTTGCCGATGAAATCAATCGTGCTCCTGCAAAAGTTCAAAGTGCTTTGCTTGAAGCTATGCAAGAACGCCATGTTACTATCGGACAAACAACTTATGACCTTGAAGAACCATTTTTGGTTCTTGCCACTCAAAACCCTATCGAACAAGAAGGAACGTATCCCCTACCCGAAGCACAGATTGACCGTTTTATGTTGAAAGTAATTATCGGATATCCTAATAAAAAGGAAGAAAAAGAAATTATGAGACAAAACATTTCTAATGAATTTCCTACAAATAATACTATCTTAAAACCCGAAGATATTCTGAAGGCAAGAAAAGTTGTTAGAGAAGTTTATTTAGATGAAAAAATTGAAAATTATATTACCGACATAGTTTTTGCAACAAGAAATCCCGCTGATTATAATCTCGAAAAATTTAGTTCAATGATTAATTACGGAGCTTCGCCACGTGGAAGCATTTATCTTGCTCTTGGAGCCAAAGCCTACGCTTTTATAAAACGCCGCGGATATGTTATCCCTGAAGACGTGAGAGCAGTTTGCAATGATGTGCTTCGCCATAGAATCGGATTAACTTATGAAGCCGAAGCTGAAAATGTTACTACCGAAGAAATTATTAATGAAATTTTAAATACTGTTGAAGTTCCATAGTAGCTCAATATTTAGCTCCCAAAAAAATCTAAAATCGTTAATCAGTGTTCGATATTCGATATTCATATAAATTAAATTAAAAACATTAAAAGATGGAAACAGAATTAAAAGACAAGATTTTTGAGAAATACTTCATTAATTGCGAATTGGCGAAAAATGTCTGTTCTGATTTAGATATTAAATCAAAAGAACTTACTCAACTATCAAATCAGATTAATAAAGAACGATCTGATGAGATCAGGGAAATGCAACGTATAAAAAATTTGTATAATAATAAAAAAAACATAAATAAAGATAAAGTTAAATTTTTGAATTTTAATGAGTTTTACAAATGGTATATAAGCCAATATGCCAAACAGCAAGGCAAATGTTATTACTGTAAAACTAAAGAGAAGGTCATTGCTACTCTATTTACTAAAAAGTTTTTATCTACAAAAAGAACCAAAAGAGGACATCACTTAGAAGTAGAAAGACTAGATTCAAAGAATAATGAGTATAGTAAAACTAATTGTGTTTTAGCTTGTTATTTTTGCAATAATGATAAAAGCGACATTTTCTCAGAAGATGAATACTTTGAATATCTTAAGGACAGAAAGATTTTTTTTGAGAACCAATATAAAGAAAATAAAATGATAATTGACCAAGAAACCAATTTCGTTTACTTTAGTTCCTTAATCAAGAAAGACAAAAAATACTTGCCATTTTGGGAACGATTAGAGCCAATATTAATTGATAATAATATTGATTTTAGATTTATTGAAAACACAAGAGACATTTGGTGTAGAGATTATATGCCAATACAAAAAGGAATAAATGATTTTATTCAATTTGTTTATTTTCCCGATTATTATATTTTTCCTGAATATATTGCAAAACTAACAATCCCTTCTGAAACAAAAATTATTGAAAAAATTCATAAGAAAAATTCAAAATTAATAATAGATGGTGGCAATGTTATCAAATCTAAAACTATAGCAATTTTAACAGAAAAAATAATTAATGAAAATTCAAACCTTGAACCTAAAACTGTATTATCCATATTAAAAAAAGATTTAGGAGTTAATAAAGTATATTTAATACCAAAAGCTCCATACGATTATACTGGACACGCTGACGGAATGATAAGATTTATTAATGAGAATGATTTACTCGTTGCAGACTATTCTAACGAAAGCAATAGTTGGCGAAAAAAAATGGATAAAGCCCTTGAGAAAACAGGTTTAAATATTATCCCTTTTCCTTCAGAAGTAGTTGAAGAAAAAAATGAAGATAGCGATTATACTGCTAAAGGAATTTATATAAATTTTGCCCAGATAGGAAACATTATTTTATTTCCTCAATTTAAATTAGATTCAGATGGTATTGCATTAGAAAAAACTAAGAAATTATATCCTAAATG
>CAYLPA010000031.1:0-22108 GCA_964385385.1 uncultured Saprospiraceae bacterium
ACCAATAAGTCCAACACAAACTATGTGCGTGCAGTTCGGGCTTTTTAACCACAGTTTATCAAAGGTTTCTTGTAGTGAACAATATTACTCTTTGATCTGTTTAATAATTATATTTTTTTGTGTGTTAAGGGGACTTCTAAAAATTACTTCACATCAAGATTTTCAGATTTTTTCATAGACGATGAAAATTTTTGAAGCACTATTGAGATACTTCGACTTAGCTCAGTACAGGTAATGTGAGAAAATTTAAAGAAGTATATAAAAAACTCTGAAAACCCTATAGGAATAAATATTATAAACAATCTGCTTCGTTAAAAATTTTCTAAATAGCTTAAGTTATTTAGAAAAATTTGTGCCTAACATCTTATTCATTATATTTGTTTCTTGAAAGAAAGGAATTATTAGAAGTCCCCTTAAATTATGTTGTTGTTAAGCTGATGTTTAAGAAGAATGAAAAAAATTAGATTTATAAAAAAATATTTGAAATATTATTTCTCATCTAAATCAAAGTATGCAATTCATTCGCCATTTGTTTTTAGTTTATTAACAGGAGTAATTCAAAATCGAAAAAAATATTCCGAATATAAAATAATTGAAAACATACGGAAGAAATTATTTCATAACAACAATTTTATTAATGTAACAGATTTAGGAGCAGGTTCAAATTCCAAAGCAAAAGATAAAAGGAAAATAAAAGATATTGCAAAAAAATATTCACAAGCAAGCAAATACGGCAAATTGCTTTTTCGATTAGCTAAACATTTTCAGCCTGAAACAATTATTGAACTTGGCACTTCTCTTGGAATTAGCACGATGTATCAATCTGTAGCTGTTCCCCAAAGTAAAATTATTACAATAGAAGGTTGTGAAAAAACTGCTCAAATTGCACAAGAAAATTTCAATCAACTAAAGCTCAAAAACATTGAATTGATTACCGGAAATTTTGATAATGTTTTGCCTGGTATTCTTAAAAATATAAACAAATTAGATTATGTCTTTTTTGATGGGAACCACACCAAAGAAGCTACTATTGAATATTTTAATCAGTGTTTAAAAAAATCACACTCAAAAACTTTATTTGTTTTTGACGACATCCATTGGTCAGAAGGTATGGAAGAAGCATGGAATTTTATTAAAAAACATGAAAAGGTTATCATTACTATTGATTTGTTTTTTATGGGACTTGTTTTTTTTAATGAAAATATAAGCAAACAGGATTTTGTAATTAGTTATTAAATAATAAAAAAGAATTACTTTTACATTTACAAAAAGAAACAAATAAATGCAAAACGAAATAATAAAATTAACTGATATAGTTAAAAATTATAGAGTAGGAACTCAAATCGTAAGAGCTTTGCGAGGTATTACTTTAGAAATTCGTAAAAACGAATATGTTGCTTTGATGGGTGCTTCAGGTTCTGGAAAATCAACATTGATGAATATTTTGGGTTGTCTTGATTCACCTACAAGCGGAGAATATATTTTAAATAAGCAAGATGTGAGCAAGTTGAGTGATAATGAACTTGCAGAAATCAGAAACAAAGAAATTGGTTTTATATTTCAGACTTTTAATTTACTACCGCGTTCAACTGCCCTTGAAAATGTTATGCTGCCTTTAGTTTATGCAGGAATAAATAAATCAAAAAGAATTATTAGAGCTGAGGAAGTTCTTAATGATGTTAAGCTTACCGACAGAATTACTCACAAACCAAACGAGCTTTCGGGAGGGCAACGACAAAGAGTAGCTCTTGCCAGAGCTTTGGTAAACCGACCTTCAATTATTCTTGCTGATGAACCCACAGGAAACTTAGATTCCAAAACTTCTATTGAAATGATGGGTTTATTTGAAGAAATTCATAAAGCAGGAAATACAATTATTGTAGTAACTCACGAAGAAGATATTGCAAAACATGCTCATCGAATTGTTAGGTTAATTGATGGTGAAGTTGATTCTGATGAAATAAATAATGATATTAGAAAAATTGAAGATTATCAAAGCGAAAGTATTAATGCTAAATGATTTAAGATATTAATCACTTTTATTATAAATTTATAGTCTAATGAAAATTTATACAAAAACTGGTGATGATGGTAAAACCTCGTTAATCGGCGGCGAAAGAGTACAAAAAAACCATCCAAGAATTGAAGCTTATGGAACTGTTGACGAATTGAATTCATTTATTGGAATTTTAAGAGCTCAGGAAATAGACGCACATTCAAAAGATTTTCTAATAAATATTCAAAATAATCTTTTTACCATTTGCTCCCTGCTTGCTGCTGATTCTGAGAAAACAGAAAAGAAGTTGCCCCAAATAAATCAAGAAGATGTTAGCAGTTTAGAAAAAGAAATTGATGAGATGAATGATAAACTTCCTGAAATTCATTCGTTTGTTCTTCCGGGTGGTAATCAGGTTGTTTCTTATTCACATATTGCTCGAACAATTTGTCGTCGTGCAGAAAGAACAATAATAAAATTAAGTGAGGAAATGCCTGTAAATAATATTATAATTAAATATTTAAATCGTTTATCAGATTTTTTATTTGTATTAGCACGAAAATTTGCAAATGATTTAAATGTAGATGAAGCTTTCTATAAATCAAATAGATAAATAAATTTTATTAAAAAAATCATAAAAATATCTTCTTCTGCTTGATATTTTTTAAAAATAGATTATTTTTGCAAAAAATTAACAAAATTTTCAAAAATGTATTGGACATTAGAACTTGCTTCAAAGCTTGAGGATGCTCCTTGGCCAGCAACAAAAGAAGAATTAATTGACTTTGCACTTAGATCTGGTGCTCCTATGGAGGTGATTGAAAATTTGAGGGAAATCGAAGACGAGGGCGAATCTTATGATAGAATTGAAGATATTTGGCCTGATTACCCAACCAAAGAAGATTTTTTCTTTCATGAAGATGAATACTAACTCTATTAATTTTCGCTAATCCTAATACTTTCTCATAAACAATTTGCTGTAAGAATTCCTAATGGAATTTTTGAAAAGGAATAACTCACCATTGTTAAAAATATCAGCATAATTTTAAATTTATTTTCTAACTTCTTTTGAACTATAGCTAATCCTTTATAGATTGGGCAAATCATTGTTAGAATGTATTTCTCAATATTGGAATTCAATAAAATAGAAAGATATTGTAGGTCTCTGAAAATTAGATTGCTAAACTGCTGTTTCCAATTGGCATGGTTTTAGGAAAACAGTGTTAAATCAATCAAAAAAAGGAGTTAAAATGAAAAAATTATTATTAAAATCAATTATCTTTCTATTTTTTATTGCAAGTTATTCATTATCATTTGCACAAATCCAAAATTATACAGGAACACCTAGTACAACAGGATGTACTTCAACAATTGCTACCTGGGATAAAATTACAGGGCATGAAATAGAATTTAAAGGAGTTATTTATGATTTTCCAAATGCAGGACAATCAACTTGGCTTTATGAGGTAACTACTTCAACTTCTTCTAATGCAATAAGTCATACTAGCTTTCCAATTAATCTTGATTGTATAACACCTGTAACCATTAGCCAATCATTATGGGTAGGAAAGTATAGTGAAAGTGGAGGAGTTTTTTCTTTTTTTATAGGACAAGGATCTCCTGAGATAGTAACTCCTGACCCCCAAACAGGTGTTACCGGATTAAAATTTGACGAATGCTTAGAATACGTAATCACAGCAAATTATTTTTATGTGCTTTCAGCAAAACCTGATGTTGCTACTACTATTGCTGCTGTAAAGGCTGGAAAAGTTGCATATAATGCAACGGTTTGCGGACCTGATGTTACCACAAATATTAATATTCCTATTACAATAACTGGTCTTAATTCTCATTATGAAACTGATGATAATCCTATTTCATTTACTATTAATCCATCATCAGCGACATTAACAGGACCCGGAATTAACGGATTAACATTTGACCCAGGAATAGCTGGAGGTGGCACTGTTATTCTTTATATTCATTATGTTGATCCTAGTGGTTGTGGGGTTATGGATGATACTATTCAAATACATATTGATTGTAGCCCTAAAACTGTATTAATAACAGGATTAGATTCTCTCTATCATATGTTTGATTCAATTCCAATTACTTTAACTGGTACTCCAGCTGGTGGAACTTTTAGTGGTCCTGGAATTAATAGCACTAATTCTACTTTTACACCAGATAATGCAGGATTGAATATTGTAGATGGACATTCCATTATTTATACTTATGGTGAGGGAAATTGTACTTGGGATACAACGATAAAAGTAATTGTTGAATGTTGTGTAGTAGAAGTACTTGCTGATTTTCCATCTAACATTGAGTTAGATACTGAAAAACCTGTTAATTATACAGGGATTAGAATTGCTGCTTACCCACAAGGCGGACGATTTATTACGTCATCAGCCGGACTTACTGTAGAAACAACTAAAGGAGATTCAGCTATTGCATGGTTTGATGCATACGTAGCTGGACCGGGAACCCATATAATAGAATATGAAGTTGTTGATGATTATGATACCTGCGCTACTATAAAAGAGATTACTGTAATTGAGCCTGATCCTTTTGTTCTATCTGTTGAAGTATTGTCTTTTAATGCAGAACTTACAGATAATAATGATGTAAAGCTTAAATGGACAACAGCATCTGAAACAAATAATGATTACTTTACTATTGAAAGAAGCAGTAATGCAATTGACTTTGATTTCATGACAAAAGTTCAAGGTTCAGGAAATACAAATAAAGAAATCAACTATACTTCTTTTGATGCAGAACCATTGAATGGAATATCTTATTATCGCTTAAGCCAAACTGATTTTGATGGAACTTCAAAGATTAGTGGAACTACAACTATTGAATTTGTTAATCTTGATATTGCTTTAGATATATCAAAATGGAGTATCAATAATGGTACGCTGAATATAGATTTTAAATCCGGAAACAAAGAAAAGCTAATTCTATCTGTTTTTAATTCAACCGGACAATTAGTTTACTTAAATGAAATAAAAAATATAAGTACATTATTAAATAATTATTCTGTTGATTTATCATCATTAAATCAAGGAATATACTTTTTACGATTGAATAATTCTAAAGATGTTGCAACATTGAAGTTTTATTTATCGAAATAGATTTTTTTTTAGATTGATTAAGAACCGGTTCGATTAATTTCTGCCGGTTTTTTTATTGAAAATTTTTGTGTTTTTGAATTCAGGAAAACGGATAAAATATATCTAAAACCTTTTAGTATATTTATGACAGTAAGGTTGAGTGCCCTTTCTACTATAATAATCCTGATGATAATCTTCAGCTTTATAAAATTCTGTTGCTGGCGTTATTTTAGTAGCAATATTAAATCCCTTTTCCTTTAGAATTTTAATAAGCTTAATTGCAATTTCTTCTTGTTGTGGATTAGTATAGAAAATTTCTGAACGATATTGGTTTCCGATATCAGGACCTTGCCTGTTGAGCTGTGTAGGGTCATGAATTTCAAAGAAAAGTTTTGCTAAAGTTTCAAAATTAGTCAATGTAGAATCAAAAATAACTTCAACAGCTTCAGCATATCCGCTTTTACTTGAGCTAACGATTTCGTAAGTAGGATTTTTTATAGTGCCGCCAATATAGCCGGATTTAATTGAGATAACTCCTTTTTGTTTTTCCATCATATATTCTACTCCCCAGAAACAACCACCGGCAAATATCGCTACTTCATGATTTTCTTCTGTAGGAATAAATTCTATGGAAATTGAATTAACACAATGTCTTAAGTTTTTCTCAGTGTAACCTTCGTTAAGAAAAACATGACCAAGATGTCCATTGCATTTTGCACAGACAATTTCTGTTCTTATTCCATCAGCATCGGGGATGCGTATAACAGCTCCTTTAATTTCATCATCAAAATTGGGCCATCCGCAACCTGAAGAAAACTTATCTAAAGATTCGTAGAGGGGATTACCACATTGCTTACAAACGTAAATACCTTTTTTGCTAAACTTATTATATTTTCCGGTAAAAGGAGCTTCGGTACCTTTGTTTATAATGACTCTTTTTTCATCTGGAGTCAATTCTTTTTTGCTGTTTTGGGCATTATTAGTACAATTTGACATAATCGCTAAAATTAATAATAATATTATATTTTTCATTATTATAAATCCCCTTAAATAAATTAACGCTAATGATAATAAAAAATTGTGATTTAAATACAGCAGAAAAACTGCAGGATGGAATGTCTTTTTTTCGTTAGTTTTATATAATTTATTTAACAACCTTAACTCTTACTGCAGTAGGTCCTTTTGGTCCCATTTCTACTTCAAAGCTAACCAAATTTCCTTCTTTTATTTCTTCAAGTAGATTATTTGCATGAACAAAAACACTCTCTTGAGTTTCGGAATCTTTTAAAAAGCCATAACCTTTTGAGTCGTTAAAAAAACTTACTATACCTTTTCTAATAGGGTCATAGGCTTGGGATGGATCACGGGAAGGGACTCCAATTTCAATATCTTCTAATTTAATTTTTTTCTTTTTGGTGGGGTCGGGAGGAGTTGAAGTTATCATTCCATTTTCATCCACATAGGCAATCATGTCTTCAAAACTGCTACTACCTTTTACTTTCTCTCTTTCTTTTCTGGCTAATCTCTTCTTCTCTTTATCTTTTCTTTTTTTCTCTTTTTTGTTTCTTACTTCTTTTTTATTAAAAGTTTCTTGTGACCTACCCATATATTATTATTTTATTAATTAATTTTTGCTTGTAATTTATTACAAAGGTAATAATAATTTTATTTATTATCTATAAATTAATAACATGCTAAATAAATTACTAGTATCTTATCAATAATAATTTGTCTATTATTCTATAGGAACTTCCTTTGGTCGTTTTAAAAGCAGACTTGTTAGTGTTTAACATCAGATTTGGTATTTTTTTTCTTTTTGATAATTGGAATTTAATTGTAATTTGTTTTTTGTAATTTGTCTTTTCCAGTCTGCCCTTCTGGGTTTATCAGGCTTAGGTTTCTAAAATTATATCCTCAGGTAAGGACTATTGTTCATCTATCTCACTTGGGATAATAAAGTCATTAATTGAAATGTCTTTATCATAAATTAATTCTGATGCTTTATTAATTCCTTCTTTATATTTTTCCAGATATTCGTCATAGGATTTTCTACTACTACTTGAAAGGGTTGAATAGGCTTCTAATAATTTTGAAAGCTTAGCTTTAGAGTTTATTTTTCGGGCTTTTTGTCTAAAACCATCTTCAATATCATCTTTTGTAGCATCGGGGTGAGTACCTAAAATACCATAAAATGATTCATCATAAAGCTTTTTGGTTAAAATGGCTTTTACTCTTTCTTTTTTAAGTTTATCACTCAAAACCTGTTTCATCTGAATCTTTTTTTATTTTCTTTGCACTTAATCCTTATTATTGAATAAACTGAGCAGTGCAAAAAAACTTTATTATCTACAATCCTGCATCGCAGACACTGCCATATTTATATTTTTTGGAACAACTTTTATTAATAGATTGAGTAATCTTTCGATTATAACAAAAACTATTTTTATCAAACCAAATATTTGAAAGGGATTTTTCTCTGATATTTCCTTCAAAATATTTTTTTGTGTGTGGCATTGCCAGACATCCTACAACGTTACCATCGCTTAATATTCCCATTTGGAAAATTCCTGCATAACAGCATGAAAACGATTTGCCGTTTTTTTTTTTACTTTCGATTTCAGAATAGTAACCAATAGTACCTCCTGTTACAACAGTAATTCCATTTATGTTTTGTTTATTAGGAATAAATTCTTTAAGTAGCAATAAATCCTTTGACTCCAAAGCAAATTCATTGAATTGTTTCATTCTTCCCACACAAGCTGTAGTTTGTATAATCCAATTATTGACATTAATATCACGCAATTTAGCATACAAACTATCAAATTCATTTAAAGGAAGTTTGCTAACTGTAGTTAGAACATTGGTTTTAATATCATTTTCAGTAAGAAGTTTTAGGGCATTGATTGCTTTATCAAAAGCTTCAGGATTGCAACATATTTTATTGTGTGTTTCAGCTAAGCCCTCTATACTTATCCCTACACATGATACACCTGCCTTTTTGAGTTTAGCTACAACTTCTTCATCGATTAAAAAACCATTCGACAGAATTTGGGTTTCTATACCTAAGGAACTAATATAAGTTGCGATTTCAAATACATCTTCTCGTAATAATGGTTCCCCACCGCTTATTTGTATTTTTTTACAATTCAGATAATAAAGTTCATTGACAACATCAATTATTTCAACGAATGATAATTCTTTTCCCCTGTGATTTCGACCATTAGAATTACATTGCTTACAACTCAAATTACATTTACTTGTAATCTGAAGATTTGTAAAATATGGTTCGAAATGTATCATTTATTTTCTTTTATTATTGATTTTGGGAATTAGGAATATTCTTTTTTATAGCTTAAATGTATATCTGTTTTTAAAATTTCCTGTAAAGAATTTGATTTAAAGCACAAAGTTAAAATGTTTTTTTTAAAATCATAGTTTTATTTGTAATAATTGCTTCATATTAATTGTTTTCTATCTTTTATATCTTCGAATATTCGAATATTTTTTGATGAATTGCTTTTATGTCAATTTTGAAAAAGAATTATATGATTTTTAATTTTGAGTTTAGATAGGTTTTTCCCAAAGTAAATAACCGATTAGAGAATTAATATGCAATTAATTCCCAGAAAATAAATTCAGTGCAAAAAAAAGCCCACCAATCTGGTGGGCTTGAAATATGATAAATTTATTTTATCCTCTTTTAAAAACAATAGCAACAACTGTAACATCATCGCCACCCATATTGATTGTCATCCCATAAGGTTTTTCGGGAGAAATTTCAATTTGAGCATCATCGGCTTTTCCGGTTAATTGTTGCCAGATAGTTACTGCCTGATGAACTCCTGTAGCTCCTGTTGGATGTCCCCAGCCAACTAAACCACCAGTAGTGTTAAAAGGAATTTTTCCATCACGAGCAGTATGACCGGCAGCCACAAAATCGGCACCTTCACCTTGTTTAGCAAAGCCAATAGCTTCGGTTGCCAAAACTCCTGCAACTGTAAAACAATCGTGAGTTTCAACAGTTCCTAACTGGTCGATAGTAATTCCGGCACTTTCCAAGGCTTGTTTGGCTGCTCTTTTTGTTGTTTCCATAACTGTTAAGTCTTCCGGCTCTTCAGTAATATTTCTTTCAACCTGTGCCCATCCAATAATTTCAACTGCTTCGGATTTAGGTACTCCGATTTTTTCTAATCCTTCTTCCGATACAATAGCAATTGCTGAAGCACCATCAGAAACTTTAGAGCAGTCGAAGAAATTCAAATGGTCAGTAAAAATTTTAGGTACAGGTTTGCTCATTCCTGTTGATAAAGGATCAGGGTCGGTATTATGATGTTCCTGAGCTGTTGGGCAAAGGCGAGCATTTTCAATAGCATTTTTATACCAACGAGCCATGCCTGCTCTTATTTTATCATAACCATGTTTTTCATACAAAGCACCTGCTCTGTTACTAAATTTTCCAGGGAAAAAATAAGCATGTCCATCTTTACGTGATTGAAACCAACCGGCACCTGCAAGAACATCAGCACCATAAATTGCTTTCATAGTATTTTGAACTTCAACACCAATTGTTAGAACAACATCAGCAGTTTCGGCAAGCACTGATTTCATTCCACTTATAAGTGCTAAAGCTCCCGAGCCGCAAGCACCTTCAACGCTAATTGCAGGTTTCCATTCGAGACCTTTATCAATATAAGGGATAAAACCCGGTAAGTTTCCTTGTTTATTGAAACGTGCAGCCATAAAGTTTCCAACAACACCTTCGTCCACGTTTTTAGCACCGCCAATTTGTTTCAGCGTTTCTTGACCAGCTTCTTTAATATAATGTTCAATTCCGGGACGAGGTTTTTTGGGATGAAATTCTTTTCTTCCTGTTCCCAATGAAATTGTATTATAACCTGCTGTCATATAAACTTTTTTTCTTAGATTTTTCATTTGAATTCTCTCCTATTTTAAATATTCGTTAATTGGACCATAAGCATGAAAGAAACCGGTAAGCATGACTGTATTTACATCATTATCGTTGTTTGCTACATTGTCGGCAACAAGTTTTTTACCTATTTCGTTTGAACGTTTGTTGTATTCTTTTGCAAGTTTAGCACCCATAGTTTCCATAGTGTTAAGCTCAGCAAAATATTTTTCAAGGATTTCTTTTTTAGCTTTATTAAAATTGGCAGCTTTCCAGGGTACATAAGATTTTGGTAAATCTATAAGAAGAGCATCGCATTTAGCTGCAAAATTTGCAATTGGTGCATATTCTTTTTTGTCCATATCATAAATAGCAACAGGACGACCTTTTTCATATTTAAGAAATCCGTCTTTTTGAGCACCTGAAGAATATTGTCCGCCTAAAACACCTAATCCTATCATTTTATCAAGAACAGGGCTGTGGAGGTTTTCGTCGGCAAGATGAGGATTCATAACACTCATAATATAAGAGCAAACTTCCACTCCAACATAATCTATCAATTGAAAGATTCCCATCGGGCGAACCAGATAATCCTGGCTAACTTTATTCATAATATAAATTGCTTCAACCATTGGCATGTCAGCAGAAAGTTTTAAGGCTTCGTCGATACCGTGAAGAGCGTCACGCATAAAATGTCCGTTACCGATAAATCCTGCAAAGTCGTTTGAAGGGACAGCTTTTTTTCTAAGATTTTTGATGAAAGCCAAAGCAAATTCTTCAACTTCTGCCAAAGTGTTTTCACCTTTTATAACTTCAACAAGTTTTTGAACTGCCGGTGGATTATAAAAGTGAACTCCGAGAATTCTTCCACCAAGATTAGCATCTTTGTCAAGATTTCCTATTGGAATTGAAGAAGTGTTTGTGAAGAACCATGGAGATTTTTTACTGTTAGTGTTGATTTGATTAAAGATTTTTACTTTTAAAGCAGGGTCTTCTTTTATAGCTTCAAAAATTAAGGTAGAGTCAAAGGCTACTTCCAATTTTGTTGTTGGACGAACAATGCTTAGAACGTCAAATATATATTGCTCGATAATTTCGCCATTTTCGATAAGGTCTGCTCTTTCTTCATATAATTTTCTAAGAGCAACGGTTTTCTTTTCAGCAATTTTTGTTACCTGAACTTTAAGATATTCCATAAGTCCGGCAAGTCCGGCGTCAGAAACGTCCATAGCATTCAAGACGAATTGCTTTCCTTTGTTTTCCGGTTTTAAGCTCAGATCAGCCATTTCGCAAGCAGTGAGCAAAAGAATGCCACTACCCATTTTTCCGGCTGCACCTAATACGGTTACATTTTTAAATTTGTCTGCGTAATTCATATGTTATTATTTATGTTAGTTTTTATTAATTCTATTTATCTCTTTATGTTTTACTTCTTTATTTCATAGCTGACAAGTGCCTAAAGTGTCTAGAGTGCCTAAAGTTTGGAGTTATTCTCCCGACTTCGTCGGGATTTGTTTGGATGTATGTTAAGTTCTTATTTTTCAATTTACTTTAATTATTATTTTAACTTTTTGTTTTATAGTTTACAAGTGCCTAAAGTGTCTAGAGTGCCTAAAGTTTGGAGTTTTCTCCCGACTTCGTCGGGATTTGTTTTGAGCTTATTTTTTTATTTTAAACTTCTAATTTCTTTTTAACTCAAGGCACTTTAGGCACTTCAAACTCTAGGCACTTAATTTTTCAAACTCTTCCCTATTGAAGTGAATATGGCAAGCAGTTCGTTTGCTTCAATTAAATCTAATTTTATTTCTTCAATACCAATCCAATTCATGTCTTTAATTATTTCTAACCAATAAACAGTCTCACTTGCTTCACTTTCACTGATTTTAATTCTATTAGCAAAATCTGCTTTACTTCTTGACCTGTTTGCTTCTCTATAATTTGCTCCTACACTTGTTCCTGCTTTTGTAATCTGATTTCTAATTACTTTTCCTTCTGGTGTGTTAGGTAATTTAGTTGATAGTTTAATTATTCTTATAGCAAATTTTTTTGTCCTTTCTTCTAGTTTTTTACTAAACTCTTTATTATCCATTTTTAACTTATTAACTCCAAGTACTCCAAACTTTAGGCACTCCAAGTACTCTAGGCACTCCAAGTACTCTAAGTACTTTAGGCACTCCAAACTCTAGGTACTATAGGCACTTCTTCCTACCAGTTTGGCCGCTCTTTCGCCAAAAACGCCTTCATCCCAATTTCGCCTTCATTTCCTTTTCCGAATAGAGAGCCAAATTCATTAGCTTCGATTTCGCATCCTGAATTAAAATCAGTTAACATTCCGGCACGAGTTACCGCTTTCACTTTTTTTACTGCATTTGGTCCTTTATAAGTTATAGTTTTTGCAATTTTCATAACGGTTTCCATAAGCTCTTCGGGTTCTACAACTTTTTGAACAAGTCCGATTCGAAGAGCATCTTCTGCTCCAATCATTTCTGCTGTTGTCAATAGAAATAGCGCATCAGCAAGACCGACCAAACGAGAAAGACGTTGTGTTGCTGCATATCCGGGAATTAATCCAAGGTTTACTTCGGGTTGCCCGAATTTTGCTTTTGTGCTGGCAATTCTAAAATCGCATCCCATTGCAAATTCTAATCCGCCTCCAAGAGCAAAACCGTTTATTGCTGCAATGACAGGAATTTCCATTTTTCCGAGACTTGCAAAAGTATTTTGACCAATTCTGGAGAAATTGCTTGCTTCTTTCGAATTCATATTAACCATTTCGGCAATATCGGCACCCGCAACAAATGCTTTTCCATCGCCTGTTACTACCATCACTTTCACTTCAGGATTTGATGAAATGTTTGCAATTGCATCATCCATTTCCATAAAGAATTGGGTGTTCAATGCGTTCATGGCTTTAGGTCGGCTTACTGTTACTAAGGCTATGCCAGCAGTAATTTCTATTTGTAAAATTTCGTATTTCATATTATTTGGTTTGTTGAGAGATTAGAGAAAACAAATTTAGAAAAATTTGTTAAATAAAAAAATTGATTTATATCAGTTTTTACATTGATTATGATATATATCATATTATGCTTTAAATTGGTAAAATTTAATTTTTAATATTAAATAATAGTGTAATTTTGTCGTTAATATGAAAGTGGTAGAAAAAATAAAATATGTTTTGACGGTATTTATTGCTGTAATTGTGTTTTTATCAAGCACAGGCTTTAATGTTTACCATCATCATTGTAATCAAGATAAAACCACTTCCACTTCTTTTTTTATTGACAATACTTCATGTAATCATGCAGAAAAGCATCATCACGATAAACCTTCTCATCCGTCAAGTTGTTGTGAAGATTATGCAGCATCGGAATGTGAAAATAATTATGAAGAAAAAGAATGCTGTGAAATTGTAAAAACTTATCATAAAGTTGAAATTCAGAACACAGATGAAAATTTAAAAAAGAATATAGAATTCTCGGCTTTAGATATTTTCATATTACAAAGTTTATTTGATTTTTCGAATTCTGATGAAAATTCAGATGAAATAATTAACAAAGAATCTCCTCCTTTGCTTTATGGCAAAGAACTAATATATTTCATACAAAAAATCAAGATTCCTTTCAGACTGTTTTAATAATCAAACTTAGACAGTAGCTAATGCTATTGCTATTTTTTTATTTATAAATTAAAACAGTAAATCATGAAAATAAAATATTTTATTATTCTTCTTTTCCTGATAAATATTGCAGGAACAAAAGAATTGATAGCTCAAACAATCAAAGGAATTGTTTACGAGCTTGATGAAAATCAAAAAAAGAAAACTTTACCCGGAGTAAATTTGTATTGGTCAGAAACACAAAGCGGAGCAGTTACAAATGCCGAAGGAGATTTCACAATAAAAGCTATAGGAAATAATAATAAACTAATTGTAAGTTTTGTTGGTTATAAAAACGATACAATTTTTGTTGCCAAAGGTCAAAAGGATATTGAGATTATTCTTTCGATAAATAACACTTTGAAGGAAGTTGTTATCACAAACAGACTGCCCGGAGGTTTTGTATCAAGAGTTGATGCAATTTATAATTATAATATCACAGGGCATGAATTAGGAAAAGCTGCATGTTGTAATCTTGGTGAAAGTTTTGAGACAAATGCTTCGGTAGATGTTTCTTATAGCGACGCTGTTTCGGGAGCAAAACAAATTCAATTACTCGGGCTTGCGGGTGTTTATAGCCAGATGATGACTGAAAATATTCCAAATCTTCATGGCTTGGCAACAAGCTATAGTCTTGGATATATTCCGGGCTCATGGATGGAATCAATTCAAATTTCAAAAGGAACTTCATCAGTTTTAGATGGTTTTTCATCTCTCACCGGACAGATTAATGTGAATTATAAATTACCTGAAAAAGGCGAAAAGTTTTATCTAAATCTGCTTACCAGCGATAAAGGTAAAATTGAAGGAAATGCAAATGCCAGAGTCAAAGTTTCGGATAATTTAAGTACAATATTATTTCTTCATGCTGAAAATTCAGACAAAAATAATGATCCAAATGGTGATGGATTTTTAGACAATCCGCTTATAAAACAATATAATATTTTGAATAAATGGAAATACTATAAAATAGGTGGGCAGGGGATGCTTCAGTTTGGATTTCATGTCATTGACGAAGAAAGAAAAGGTGGACAAAAATTGTTTGATGAAAACAAAGAGATTGATACTAATAATTTCTACGGCATAAACATTAAAAGTAGGAGGTACCAGGGATTTTTAAAAGCCGGATATGAATTTAAAAATAATTCAAACCACAATATTGCATTCAAATCTTCTGCTACTTATCATTCTCAGGAATCATTTTTTGGATTAAACCGATATTCGGGAGAACAGAAAAGTGCTTATGCAAATTTGATTTTTCAATCTTATATCAAAAATCTCGAACATAAATTTTCTACAGGCCTTAGTTTTGCTTACGATGATTATAATGAAAGCCTTAACGATAGTGTTTTCACGAGAGAGGAAATTGTTCCGGGTGCATTTTTTCAATACACGTACGCTCATAAAAAATTTCCTGTTGTCTTAGTAGGAATTCGTGCTGACAATCATAATATTCATGGATTGTTTTTTACACCGAGATTGCATATAAGACATAAGTTTAATGAGAAAAATATTCTTCGTTTGTCAGGAGGAAAAGGTTACCGAACAGCAAATATAATTGCCGAGAACAGTTTTGTTTTGGCTAGCTCAAGAAATCTTAATTTCCTTGAAGAACTTAAGATGGAAGAAGCATGGAATTATGGTGTGAACTTCACTAAGTATATCCAAATTAAAAAACGAGAATTAGTTTTGAATATCGATTTCTATAAAACTGACTTTATCAATCAGATTATAATAGATATGGATAAAGATGCTTCGCAAATTTATTTTTATAATCTTGAAGGAAAATCATATTCCAACAATTATCAGGTAGAACTAAAATATGAGCTAATAAAACGATTGGATGTTGTTATGGCTTATCGTTATACTGATGTTAAAACAACTATAAATAATGATTTAGTCAGAAAACCTTTAACAAATATGTATAAAGGATTGCTTAATATTTCTTACTACACAAATTTAAAAAAATGGCAATTTGATTTCACTGCTCAGTTTAATGGTGACACACGTTTGCCAAGTACAGCAAATAATCCCGTGAAATATCAAAGAGGAGAAAAATCTCCTGCTTATACAATTTTAAATGCTCAGGTAACTAAATATTTCAGGAGATGGAATGTTTATGTTGGAGGTGAAAACCTAACTGACTTTACTCAGGATGCTCCAATAATAGCAGCCGACGACCCTTTCGGAAAGTATTTTGATGCTTCTCAAGTTTGGGGACCGCTTATTGGAAGGAAATTTTATATAGGAATTAGAATTAAAATTGATGAATAAACAGAATCTGAAAGAAGACACCAATTACTGCGTTATGCTTGACATAAATATCAATCATTTACAAAAGTAAACTCTTAACATTTATGTCATCGCAAGCCTTGTACTTGGAGTCTTCTTATCAGATTATAAAAACAAATTAATATTGATGAATCAATGATTAAAAGTGGCTCTAATAAAACGTCAATAACTTCGTTACGCTTGTATTTAAAATCAGTCATTTACAAAAGTAAAATCCTGATTTAAAATACTTCGCAAGCCTTGTTCTTGACGCTTTCTTTAAACCACTAAAAAAGTTTTTTTGAAGTAATAAATAAGTAAAAAAGCAAAAAAGCAAATAAGTAAATAAATAAATAAGTAAATTAATTAATTAAATCGTAAACTAAAAATTAAAAATTATGAAAAAAGTAAAATTTTTTGGAACAACAATTCTAACAATGCTTTTTATGTTCTCCTTAACTCAGTTAAGTGTAGCACAAGATTCAAATAAAGGTCTTGAAGTAGTTAGAATAAAAGCAAAAGTTGATTGCAATGGATGTAAAACAAAAATTGAAAAGAACATTGCTTTTGAAAAAGGTGTTAAATATGTTAAGGTTGACGTAAAAACCAAGATTGTAACAATCAAATATACAAAAGGCAAAAACACTGATAAAAAATTAGTTGCCGCAGTTCAAAAACTTGGTTATGGCGGAGAAATTATAAAAGGAGCAGCTACAAATAGTGCTTGTGTAAAACCATGCCCTAAATCATCAACTTGCAACGACAAGAAGAAGAAAACATCCAAGTAAATTAAATTAAAAAAAAGGCAAAAAGCATCAACTTTTTGCCTTTTTTTTGCTTGATTCGTATTAATAAGTGGGTTCTTCAACTCTGCCCATAAAAATTAAAGCATTGCTTTCTTTTTCTCTGATAATAAAAAGAAATGGTTTATTGGCAACAAAGGCATATGGCATGCTTGTAAACGTAATTCCAATACTTGTTACTGCTGCAGCTTCGGTTCCTTTTTCATTTACATCTATAAATGTTTTGTGTTTTACTCGTGAAATGAATAAATTTCCGGCAGCATTAATATTTGTAAAATCAGCCTGAGAAGAAAATGCTTCACTCATCCCCAAATCAGATAAAACATCATTAAGTTTTTTTTCATATTCAAATTTAAATTTGGGAATTTTCACTATTAAATCATCAGTCATTTTCATAGAATTTACCCATTTGTCAAAATTTGAAGTACTTAAGGCATTAATAATATCATCGGTAGTATGATTAGGCATGGGTTTTAGTAAAAGCATGCTATATCTTTCATAACCATAAGGTAGTTCAACTATCTGCAAAAGATTATTATTGGCGTACAAAAAGTTGCTCTGAATCTCCATCATATCAACAGTTTTATTACTACCATTTGACAGAGTAAAATTTTCAGGGTCGGTTTTCGAAGGGTCAAATTCATAAGTCCAGTTTCCAAGAAAATAAACAGCGTTTATTAAGAACATTACATCATTAGGATTAATATTACTAACGATTTCTTTTATTTTATTATTCGTATTATCTGCTACCCATTTATTAATAATATTTTTTGTGTTTGGGTCGCTGAAATCTACGGAATTAATCAAAGCATTATAATAAAAAGTGTTAGTGTCAAGGAAGTTTTGCAAAACACTAAAATCATTTCTATACCAGATTGAGTTAGCAATTTTCATTGTAACAGTAGGGTCAACAGTTTGAAGGTAATCGGATAATAATTTAAAAGAAGAATTTATTTCATGAGCTGTCAAACCATTTAAACTCAATGCTTGTTCCATTGCAGTTTTTGTTGTTCCTGCCGCTCCATTATAAGTCATTCCAAGAGCTAAAGAAATGCTTAATGGAGAAACCATCATATTTTCAGTTGCATTCAGAGCAGTTTTTTTATAAAGATTAATCGCAAAATCATTGTTAGCACTCACGGTTTTTTGTCCTGCATAATCAAGGTTTAAATGTTTTAATTGTGGCTTTGGAGATATTGCTTCTTCCTTTTTGCACGAAAACATTACAAAGGTTAACAGTAATAGAAGAATTAAATTTTTTGTTTTCATTTTTTTAAATTTTTATTAAAGGTAATACTTTTTTCTTTTTTTAATTAGTAAAGTTTCAATATATGAGGTTATTAATTACTACATTTGTCAAATATAAAAGTAATATATTTTACATGGCGAGAAGAAAAATTGTAAATAAAACTGGTATTGCAAGGGTTGAAGGAATTCCTTATCATGATGCTTGGGTTGCATATAAATGTGTCAGATGTAAAGAAATGAACTATATTAACATTGGTCAAGAATTACTGACACCCCAAGAAGCAGTTGACAATGCAGTTTGGAAATGTGAACATTGCGGATTTATCCACTCTAAAGAGACTGATTTACCGTTTGAAAATTGGGAAGAAGAATATAATACTTCAGATTCAAAAACAGCTTTAAGGTTTTGGGAAGGTTTCTTTAGAATTGCTACTGAAAACCAGGAATCTTATTGGAAACAATGCAATGTTTGTACAAGAATCCTACCTAATCATGCTTTCAGTAAACATATCGGATGGGGACCTTTGGAAAAACAAATGGAATGTCGTAGTTGTAAAGGTGCAATTAATGCTGTTTTAAATCCAAGACGGAGTAAAGAACAACTTCATGAATCATCTGTTAGAAGAAGGATTGCGGATTTATTTATAGAAGAAGAAAATGAAGCAATTGATTTACAGGAGCTATTTAATAGATTTGACTCCAAGTGTTTTAAAACAAAAGAGCCTTTAGATATAAACGAACGTAAAACTTGGACAATTGACCATATTATGCCCTCAAAATTTCTTTACCCATTAAGAATAGAAAATGCAGCTCTACTTTCTCGAAATGCTAATGAAAACAAAAGAGATATGTGGCCGAGTAAGTTTTATACTAATAATGAATTGTTGGAGCTTGCTAGAATAACAGGTGCAAATATTGATTTAATTTCAAGCAAACAGCCTATAATGAATCATAAAATTGATGTTAATAGGGGAGTTGAAAGATTCTTGCAAGTAAGGGAAAAGTCAGATTTGCCAAAAAGAATAAGGGAAATAAAAAAGATTCTTTTGGTTTATGAACTTGTTCCTAGCCTAACAGACGAGAATAAAAAATTACTTGGATTTGATTAGTTAAGTTAGTATTAAGTATTGATGTGAGGTAACTGTACCCTTATCTTTGAAGCCGTGCGATTCACAATGTGCGACACTTTCATCAAATAAATCAGCAGTTTTAAACCAACGCTTACTAATTTTTTGAAGTTCTTTTGCCATATCGCATTTCACACTTTTTCCTAAATGAAATACACAAACCCCATCTTTTTTCAATCTTTCTTTTGATTGACGAAAAATCGGTTCATAAATTGCAAAATCATTCTTTTGCTTTTCTTCAACAAATGAGTTTGGTTGATACTTAAAATCATTTTCAGACCAACCTGCAAACCATATTCTAATCCAGTTTGAGATATAAAACCTTGTGCTGTCAAAAAAAGGCGGCGATGTAAGTATAGCATCAATGTTATTAATTTCTTGAGGCCAAATAGCTGTTGCATCCTGATTGAATATTTTACCATTTCTAAAATCTATTGGAAGTTCTGCCTTAATTACTCTTTCTAATTTTTCTGTAACCTTTTCAATCAAGTTTTTGTAAATAAATTCACCAGAAGGTGCATAGGGTACAATTGGATGTGACCGACGACTGAGAGCATAGGGTCTATTGCCGTGTAAAATATGAAGCAGAGCAGATACAACTAACATTTCACTTGGTGATTTAGGATAGTTCTTTTTTACAAATCTTCGTGCAAGTAGAATCTCCTTTAGTGTTCTTTTCTCATAATACTCTGATAGTGTTTTATTATAACCAAATTTTTTAGTCTCATCTAATTCCTTTTTTGTACATTTATTTTCTTTGATAAACTTGCTAAGTGCATTCAGATAATTGTAGCTTTCTGAAACAACTGGAGCTGTTACTTTTGCAAAAGATATATAGTAAGCAGGTAAACTAATATCAATTCCGTAAGATTTTTTTCCGGCAAGAGACGCTTCAAATGGGATTGTTCCAACACCAGAGAACGGGTCAAGCATCGAGCCGTTCTCTGGAACAAAGGTTTTAACCAATTGATGAGCAATAGCAGGCTTTAACTTACCTTGATAGGAGCAAAGTGAATGATTGTTATGCCCCCAGTTTCTGCTTGAATATGGCACTTGTTGGTGAGGTAGTTTTGTTGTAAAATTGTCCCAGTTTTTATACCAAAATGATACCTTTTTAATATTTCTTTTTTTTTCGTTCTTAAATGTAGTTTCAAATATTAATAAGTTTTGAGTAAGGATTTCTTTATTTCTTGAACGTCTTTTTCTTAGTACCTTATTGTCAATTAGAACATATCCAAGTCCAATCAAAAGTTCTATCAGAATTTCATCAGTATTAATGTGAACCCCACAAAAAATAGAATCACCTAAATCTATGATTATTTTTGCATTAGGTTCCAAATGTGTCTTTACATCATCAAATATCTGATACATTTCTTCAAAGTAGCTTTTAGCCATTATTGGAATTCTTGAGTCGTAGGCGTTTTTATTTAGTTCAACTAACGTAGATTTGAGTAATTCACTTTTTGACGAAATATCCAGACCATTTCTATTGGCAGATTTTTTCTTAACATCGTTAATCCCACTTGTTAACGCTTGGTCTCTAAAAAACCTTAAATCATTTTCGAATTGTAAATAACGCAGAAACCACAATTCAACTTTTGTGTTTCTAAAATAGTTTGTCCCGTTCAAATAAGGTGGACTTGTTATTATTGCCCCTATTTTTAAATCATTAACTCTACCAATATTTTTAGCATTTGAAAGAATTTGTTCATGATTATTGCTTAATGAATACTCCAAATTATTTACATCTTCAGCAATTTCTGAAATCTTTTGAGGTAAAATATCTTTTAGTGTTTTTATTCCTTTTGCGATATCTTTAGGAGTTTTAAATCTTACATCACCAGCTTTTTTTAAATATGAAACTGGAAGTAAACACGACAGTATTGCAACAGTTAGAACCTCGGACAACAATTCATTTTCAAGTTTTACAATATCAAGATATGAACGAAATTTAAGAATTTGGCTGAGATTGTTATCAGGAAAATATTTACTGTCGGAAAAAATTGTTTTGTAGGATTCCTTCGATCTTTTATCCTCTTTAAAATTGTCCAGAATCTGTAAAATATTTGGCTCAATTTCTTTAAGGGCTTTATGAAGCTTATTTCTTTCTGTATTTTTTGCTTGTAAAACTCTAATTTTAGTTTTTATTAAAAACTGTAACAAGGGATTAACTTCAGAATATACTGTTGATAAACCTAAGTTATCTGCAGCTATTAAAGTTGTTCCGGTTCCTGCAAATGGTTCATAAATTAAAGTATTTTTAATTTCAAATTTATTAATTATTGATTTTACAAAATCAGGAGAGTAGCCTTCTATGTAAGGATACCATCTTTGGAATGGAATATCTTTACTTTTTATAAAAGTCACATCTTTCTTAGACATACCGTCAACAATATCAATTCCAGAAAGATTTTGTTTAATGAGCCGTTTTACAGTTTGGTTGATTGACCTTTCTTCATTATCTGCAAACAAAGCAAGTTGCTTATAGGTTTGCATTCCTATAAGTTCCTTTATTTCCTGAGTAGTCATATCTTTTATTTTCGAGAAATAAGGTGCTTCTGGTTCGCTAAAAGCCAATGTTACAGATTTATCTTTTGAATTTTCTGCGGGATAATCGCTGAAGTAAATTGCTTTATAATATTGGTTCATCATATTTTGAAATAAGTATCAGTTTATGATAGTTACTTCGCAAAGATATTTATTATTTTTTAATCAGACCATAAAAATGAAAAAAAGTTTTTACTGAAAATATTTGTAGGTTTTTTTATCAAGAATTAGAGGTATTTCAATACGAAGTAGTTAGTTTCGCTTGTTTTTATTTTTAAATATTTTTAGTTAAAAATTGTTTTTATTCACCCAATATGTTGTAATAAAAACAAATTGGGAGTAATATATAATACCAAAGATATGGAAATTAATTAAATTAATATATTGTAAGTTCAATTAAGAAATGCGACTTTTAATCGCGAGAAAAGGGAAGTAA
>CAYLPA010000032.1:0-21437 GCA_964385385.1 uncultured Saprospiraceae bacterium
TTAGCCTGCTGAGCCATTCCTGTTTCAGGTTTTCTGTTCTTACTATTTTTATTTTCCAAATCAGGACAAAAATATATGCTGTCAATTCTTCCTTTGTTGTTTTCGATTTCGGCTTTCATTTTATTGTGAACATCAACAACGTCATCCTTTGTCATCAATCCTTTTCCAACTCCTTGCTGGTTTGTGATGATAAAAATCCTGCCAAATTTCTCTGCGAAAATCTTAAAAGAGCTTAAGCTTCCGTCTAGAAATTCAAATTGTTCCCAACTTTTTACGTAGTCATCAACAATTCTTTTATTAATAACTCCGTCTCTGTCGAGAAATAAAGTCCAGCTTTTTTCAATATTCAAATCTTTTAAAATCATCTTGTGCTTTTATAAAATCTTCGGGTATTCCAATGTCAATAAAATAATCGTCAGCGGGAAAGCCATAAAATTTTTCAGTTTTGTAGAACTTCTCAAAACAATCTTTTTCAATAGAGAATTTATCGGCAAATCCCAATTCGTCAAAGAAATTTTTGTTAATCAAATATACCCCGCCATTAATATATCCTTTGCCTTTTTGGGCATTTTTTTCGTGAAAATCTGTTATCCTGTTTTGTTTGTCAATTTCAACGGTTCCAAATCTTTCAACATTGTCGAGAAATCTTAGTGCTATGCTGAATGCAGATTTTTTATTATTATGAAAGTCAATAAATTTTTTCAAGTCAATGTCAAACAAAGTGTCGCCATTAACAACCAAAGCAGAGTCTCCTTTGAGCAAATCAAAAGCATATTTTATTCCTCCGCCTGTTCCCAATGCTTCTTTTTCGACGGCATATTCAATTTCAATAGAATTAAAACTGTTTTGAAAATGATTTTTAATTATTTCGTGTTTATATCCCAATGAAAGAATTACTCGTTTTATTCCATAATTTTTAAGATAGTTCATCAGGTATTCCAGAAATGGTCTGTCGTTTATCAAAGCCATAGGTTTAGGAAGATCTTTCACGACTTTTTGTAGCCGTGTTCCAAATCCCCCTGCTAAAATGATAGTTTCCATAAATTATTTTTTCGGGAAAATATTAGCTTCTACATGCTCACAAATAATATGTCCCATCAAAATATGAATCTCCTGAATTCGTGGAGTATCTTGCGAAGGAACATTCAACAAATAATCGCAAAGCTCTTTCATCTTGCCACCGCTTTCTCCTGTTAAACCAATAGTTATCATTCCAATTTTATTAGCAGTTTCAAATGCACGGACAATGTTTTGTGAATTTCCCGATGTAGAAATTCCAACCAGAATATCTCCTTTTTTTCCTTTTCCTTTTACTAATCTGGAATAGACTTCATCGAAAGAATAATCGTTGGCAACAGCAGTTAAGTAGGAAGTGTTTACGTGTAAAGCTTCGGCAAACAATGGTTCTCTGTCATAATAAAATCTGCCGGAAAATTCAGCAGCTAAATGCTGAGCATCGGCAGCACTGCCACCATTTCCACAAAAAAGCACCTTTCCTCCGTTTTTGAAACAATCTGTAATTTCATCAGTAGCAGATTGGATGAGTTCTAATAAATTTTCGTCAGATAAAATTTTTTGTTTTAATTCGATTGACTCTTCGATGGTTTTTCTAATTTTCATAAAACAGTTTATTTAAAAATTTGAATCAATGTTTTAAATTATTTGATTGAGCAAACGCTTTTTTTATACTTTAAATTATATGAAATTTTGTTTTACAAATATAGTTATTAAAATTAAACAGAAATTTTTCAGTAGCTAAAAAGGTTAAAATATTTTAAAGCCCTCTGAGCCATTCGGGACGAAGGTTTGCTAAATCAGGATTTTCAATAGCAAAGCGAATCTGCTTTAGAAATTTATCTTTATCCCTCGAAAGAACTCCTTTTAAAACCAAATAATTTGAAGCATGGTCGCTTCGGAAAATTGTGCTTTCAAGTTCAGTATGTCGAAGTAAGATTTCCATTTCTTTCAGGTAATCCATTGTTGACATTGAAATAAAGTTTCCTTTGAATTTCTTACGATAATGTTCTTCACCATAAGGAAAACTCAAAACCAAAGTAGAAGCAAAATGTGGCTGAGTTTCGTTTAGAACTTTTGCTGAATTTATGGCATGTTGTTCAGAATATTCTTTTCCGCCCAAACCAGTTAAAATCATCACGGAGCTATCAATTCCGGCATTTTTTGCTTTGTTCAAACCTTCGATGGTAGTTTGAAAAGTTTCGCCTTTATTAACCACTTTTAACAATTCATCATCGCCACTTTCAATTCCAACATAAATTAATTTTAGTTTATGACTTCTTAGCAGCTCAAGTTCCTCAGGAGCTTTTTTAAGAATATCAGAGGGTAGGGCATAAGCAGAAATTCTGTTTATTTTCGGGAATGAAGAGTTTATCTTTTCTAAAATCTTCAGTAGTTTTGAACTTGATAAAACCATTGCGTTGCCATCGGCAAGAAAAACTTTTCTTGTTTCGGGGAGCATTTTTGATAAGATTTCAATTTCTCTAAAAACATCTTCTTCATTTCTTACCCGAAACTTTTTTGATGTGTACATTTCACAAAATGCACAACGATTCCACGAACAGCCGAGAGTAATTTGTAAGATTAGAGAATTGCCCTCACTCGGAGGTCTGAATAAAGGTTCATCGTATGTGATGGTGGGGTAGGGCATTGGTTAATTTTGGTAAATTTATTTATTCGATTGTCATTAAGTTGTCATTAAGTTGCATGCCCGCCTGAAGCTTTAGCGTAGGCGGGTCATTCTAATTTCTTCGCACTCCAAACTCAAGACACTCTATATGCTCCATGAAAATAATCCTGAGGAAGTAAACTCATATCTATTTGTTTGTCCGCCGAATTCTTTGAGAGCATTGATAACATTTGTGCGAGTATTTTCGGGGCAATAGAAAATCATAAATCCGCCACCGCCGGCACCTGAAATTTTTCCGCCGGAAGCACCATGTTCCATAGCTTTTGAATAAATTTTATCAATAAAAGGACTTGTGATGCCTTCAGCCATTTCTTTTTTATGTTGCCAACCGAAGTCAAGTATTTTGCCGATATTATCCAATTCACCTTTTAAAAGAGCTTCTTTCATCATAACAGATTGCTCTTTGAGTTTGTGCATGGCTTCTATAGACTTTTGGTTTTTTGCTTTTACATTTTTCTTTTGTGCTTCAATAATTTTCGATGACAAGCGACTGGTTTCGGTGTAATACAAAATGAGATTGTAGGCTAATTCATTCAAATATGATTGTTGGATTCTTAAAGGATTTACAATTACTTTATCTTTTTCGAAAAATTCCATAAAATTCACACCACCGAAAGTTGCTGCATATTGGTCTTGTTTTCCGCCTGCCATATCAAGGTCAACTCTTTCGATGTTGTAAGCAAGTTGAGCAACATCATATTCGCCAAGTGGAAGTTTCAGCCATTCGGTGAAAGCCCCGAGAATTGCAACAACGAGAGTTGAAGAAGTTCCCAAACCGGAGCCGGGAGGAGCATCTACGAAAGTTTCGAGTTTAAACGAAAGCGATTTTTTTGTAAAATCTTTAACTATTCTGTTGTAAACTCCTTTATGCAAATCCAGTTCATTGTTTATGAAAAGCTCTTCGACTGAATCAAATTCATAGATTTCGTCTTTGTCAATTGCATGAAGAATTATTTTTCCGTTGTTCAATGGTTTTATGGTTGCATAGGCGTACATGCTGATTGTAGCATTAAGAATGGCACCGCCGTAAAGGTCGGAATATGGAGCAACATCGGTGCCGCCACCTGCCAAACCTAATCGTAAAGGAGCTTTACTTCGTATTATCATGGTTGATTAATTTATTAAACAAAGATATTAAAATTTAAGTTTATCGAAATTTAACAAAATAGTTAACGTGGAAATTTGGGGTTTGGTGTGTAGGTGAGAAAAAAGAGGAAGGAGAAGAAAACCTGAAAAGCAAAATTTCAATAGAAATTTAATTATTCTTCAAAATGAATTTATAAATAAACTCCGTTAAATCCTTTGCATCTTGAGATAAATCATTCCACTCCTTAATATTTGCTAAAGCATTTATTGTAAACTCTCTTTTATTAGCAATATTTCGATTATTCTTTTGATTTTTCGCAGTTAAAAGACTCTGCTTTATTTCAACTTTATCAATTAATTCTGAGATAAAGTTTCCAATCTTTTTATTTTTATATTCAGGGTAACCAAACTTCTTAAGTTTTATTTTCTTATCCTTTGATTTCTCATAAGGATACATAAGTATCGTTTTTCTAAGAACTTCTGGTGACAAAATATTTTCTATTTCGCGACAAGGTAGCGACTTATAACTATCACCTAATCTTTCTTTTAGCAGTTTATGTTTATCTTCCTTATTTTCATCTTTGTCAGCAATTACTAAAGTATTTCTACTAATTGCCTCATAATTAATATTAGGAAATTCTGGTTCTTTATCTTCATCAAAAGAATAATGACTTAAATTACTTCCTGAATATTCGATAAATGAAAAATGAAAATCTTCTTTAAACTCTTTTAAACCGTTCTTTTCTTTTTTATTAAATTCATAATACATATTTAGAAAATGTCTTAAATACAATCTTTCAGAGATTCCTTCTACCCAGATTGTACAATTTGATAAAAATACAGATGAATTATTAACGCCAAGTAATTCTAAAGATAGCTCTGCTTTTCTTGAAATATCTTCAACTTCAAACTTATCTACTTTCTTTTTAAAAGAAAAAACAGAAATTTTATCTGATGATTCGGTTGCTATGTTTAAAAGATGATTTGAATGAGTTGAAATAAATACCTGAGCATTCTTAAAGTCCTTATGCATTAATGTTTCCAAAAACAACCTCTGCATACCTGGATGTAAATTTAATTCCGGTTCATCAATAAATAATAAATGGTTTTTATCCCTATTCTGATACAATGGAAATAATAATATTATCAAAGATAAAACTCCATCTCCTAATTCAAATATCGGACGGTCTTCATTTTCTATCTCAACATTTAAATCTTTATTTGTATTTGGGATTTCTTTATCATCATTAATATTTCCTGTAAATTCTTTATGCCTTAATTTAATTCCATTCTCAAAGAAATTATTTTGCAAAAAGTTTTCAAAATCCTCAATTTTTTTTATTTCCTTACCTCCATAAGCATAGTGTTTTTGAATAATATTAAATAAATTGTGTCCTGTGAAAATATTTAATTTAGGATATTCCAACTCATAAAAATAATCATTGAATAATCGTTCTTCTATTAAATCTTTATCTGGTGGAATCTTCTTTAAACTCCTCATAGTTGGAATATATGTTGAATACGAAATATTTTTTAATCTATCCTGTTCTTTTTTCAAAATGCGATCTCGTAATTTATTGTGCGGAGTAACAATTTTGTCTGCTCTGCCCTTTGTGAATCCAACATCTTTAATAATTTCAGCATATTCATTAAATGATAAATTATTATAAAATTGTTCGGAAAATGGAATATATTTAATCGATTCATTTTCACCTTCCCTAATTACACTATCAGATTTTCTTTTATAGAATCTTTTTTTGAATGATTCAACATATTCTTCATCTTTTATAATATCGCTATTATCTGACTCTGTTTTTAGATATGACACAAAAACGTCATCAAAGATTGCCAACGCATCTTTAGTACATATAAAAGGAAAATCAATACTATTGAAGTAATTTTCATTTTTTATTTCCTTCTTTCTAAATGATTTAAAAAGCTCTCTTTGGAATCTACTTTTACCTGAATTATTTTCACCAACAAAAATATTAATTTGTTTAAGGCTTAATTCATGATTTTCTGAATCAACTAAAAAGTAATCCTTGAAAACAATATTACTTTTATTAATTTGCAGTTTATTTATCATTTTCCTATAAATTTCAAAGTTAATTTTTAATATTAATATCATTAGCATGAAAAACCAACCATAAAGGTATAGATACAAGTCCGAAAAAAGCAATAACATAAACCCAAAGACCATTTCCATTATTCTTAGACTTAGCTGAATTAACTATGCAAATTATCCATGGTGCTAAAAGCAAGATAGATGCTAGACTTATAGTTAGATATTTAGAATGTGAAGAAATTAACCCAATTAATAAAATCAATACACTAATACAATATAAGGTCCAGGCAACTATTTTTGTTGATTTTTTCATACAGTAAACTTTATATATTATTATATAATTCGCAATTTACTAAATTATCAAATACAACCCAATAAATAATTATTGATTTGATAACAAAGTGTTTCTATTTTTTTCTCTACTGCTGAATATCCCAAAAGATGGAATCGTTAGGCGAGTGATGGCATTTTTTTGTAACTTGCTTTCATTTTCAAAGCGTGAAGATTTGTCACGGTTTTGTTTCCTTCTTGTTTTAATATTTTGATTTTTATCTTTTATAGCATCGTGTTGAGTGGGTATTTCCAAAATGGAAACAGTTGCCTTTTTATTTAATTCTCCACTCTCAAAAATATTTTTAAGATGCTTATAAATAGCAGGTATATTAACATCAAAAAGTTCGGTTATCTTTTTTTATTTTGTTAGCAAATATAATCAAACAACCGGAGCAACTTCTTCGAGTTTAAAGCCTTTTATCATTGCATTAATTATTAAGCCGATTACCAGACTAATTAGCTTTTCTTCCTGCTTTTCTGTTAAAACAGTTATGTTTACAAGATTGTTAATTAAAGGGGTTAGTCTTTTTTCTATTTGGCTTGCTTCCTTTTTAGAAATACCGTCTGATGAATCTTTTACTAATTCATAGTATTCGTTAGGCAACAACTGGTAAAGCTTTTTGTCAACCCATTTAATTACTTTAGCAAACACAACAAATTCCTTTTCTTCTTTTAAGAAAGGAAGGTTTATAGCTTTGTTAACTTTTTGTGCTAAAGCATTAATCTCAGCATCAGTTAACATTTCTACCTGCTCGTTCATATCCTTTTTTAATTGAGCAAGCTGTCCTTGTGTTAATGTGATTTCACTCATTTTTTTTTTATTAGGTGTAACAACTATAACACAAATATAAAAATTATTTGTTTGATAACAAGGTGTTTCTTGTTTTTTTTCTCTACTGCTGAATATTCCTCAAGTTGGAATTGTACAGTAAAGGGCTATGTTCTATTTACTACTCATTTACCTTGATGAATCTAATGTGTCCATGTGTTATGAGGTGCTGTTGTATGCCCTTTAGTCTTTTAATATCAAACTTTTAATTTCATAATAATCGTATAAATTAGAAGGACAATCAGTAACTTTATTCCCGATCTCAATTTTCACATTGATAGGTGTAGAAATTTCGTATCCTATAAGTTTAGAATTTGGTAACTCATCAGCCTTAATTGTATCGTTGTCTATCTTTATTACCCAGCCCCAACAACAGTAACATTTTTCTGGGATAAAATCAATAATTTGAGCGTTTGTAGAAATATTAGCAAGATTATTTTCTTTTTCACAAGCTGAAAAAAATACGACAATAAAAATTATTGTCAGAAATTTATAAATGCCCAGTGTTTTCATAATTCATTAAATAGATTACAAGCCTCAAATATACAAAATTTTGTTTATCCAAGCATTATAAACTTAGTTTTTAAATTTCCCGATTTAATTAAAAAAACAAATCCGAAATTAAGGCAATGATATTTTTCCTTATGAAAAGGAAATGTAGCAGGAATTAGTAAATAAAAAAAAATATTCCATTTTTTAAGATTATGGAATATTTATAATTTTTATTATGTAGTGATTATTAATCTATTTCTTTTTCAACATAACAGTCTCTAACTTCTATTGCATAAGAGCCATGGTCACTATCAAAAAAAACAGTTGATGTGCTTTCACTATTTCTCTTTATGGAAATTGGGCCAACATCAGTACAAGCTTTTCCGTAAGGAAGTAAAGTATCCTCATAATAATTGCATCCCCAACAATAGAGGATTGTATCAGAACTTATGTTTTTTATACATAGTTGAGCATTGTCACACTCTATATCTTTGGAACAGCTAGCAAATATAGCTATGGCAAATAAAAGAATCGGGATGATTTTTTTCATAATTGTTTTTTAATGATTTATAAATTATTTTTTATTGATATAAAATATATCTATGCTGCAAATATAATTTTTTATTTGTTTGATAATAAATTGTTCTTTTTTTCTAAGCATCATCCTTACTAATGAAGGAAGCTCGAAGGATTCTTAACCTAAACTTCCTACCAACTCATCAATATTTTCAAGCATCTTTTCCCACGAATATTTTAGTTTTTCTTTTTGTGCTCCTTTAACAAAGTCAGTTTCCATACTATTTTCATAAAAATCAATAATTGAATTAGCTATTTCTGTAATATCAGGTTTCACTACATAGCCAACTTCTTTTGGAACTATCTCAGCTAATCCGCCGACATCAGTAACCAGCATAGGTTTTTCGAAATGATATGCGATTTGAGTAACACCACTTTGAGTTGCGTCTTTATAGGGTTGAACAACAATGTCGCTTGCACAAAAATAATCTACAACTTTGCTGTCGGGAACAAAATCATTAGTGAAAATCACATTTTCTTTTAAATTGTTTTTATTAACGATTTCGTAATATTTTTCTTTATCGGAATAAAACTCGCCGGCAACGATTAGTTTTAGTGGCATTTTTCTAAAACGTTCATCAGCAAATGCTTCTAACAAAAGGTCTAATCCTTTGTAATCTCTTATTAATCCAAAAAACAAAAGATAGTTTGTTTCTTGTTCAAGTTTAAGGTTTTCTTTTGCTTCTTCTTTAGAAATTATTTCACCAAAATTATCATAAAGCGGGTGGGGATTAAAGAGTTTAGGTTTTTGTTTATCAAAAGTTTCAATATCTGTTAGAACAGATTTCGACATTGCAATAAAACCATCAACACTTTTTACGAAATAATTTGCGAGAGCTTTATCGCCGATTCTTTTTTCGTGAGGAATTATGTTATCTAAAATGGAAACGATTTTTGTGTGTTTATTTTTTTTTGCAATTCGTGCAATTGTTCCCAGGCATGGAGCCATAAATGGAATCCAGAATTTTATGATAACAAGTTCTGGTTTTAGTTTTTTTATTTTCCTGCCAATTTTGATCCAGTTAAAAGGATTAACAGAATTAATAATTGTTTTTATGTCTAAATTTTCGGGAGGAGGTTCAGAAGAATATTGAGTTTTTCCGGGGAATAAAAAACCGGGATATTGAAGTGAAAAATTATAGATTGTTACCTCATCACCATTTTCTAGAAATGCTTTTGCTATTCTTTCATTGTAATTGGCTAGTCCACCTCTTAAAGGATGAGCTGTTCCTATGATAATAATTTTTCTTTTCACAGATTTAGTAATATTTTTTGCTGCTATTTATCAAATCCAATTTCTTTTTCAACCAAATATTTATTTCTGTCTTGAGATGTTCTCGAAATCAGTTCAGCTACAAATCCTGAAACAAACAGTTGAGTTCCAATAATCATTGATAATAAACCAAAATAAAACAGAGGTCTTTCGGTCATTTTATATTCTGCCATAAAAAATTTAGCATAAGCAAGATAAGCAGCAATAATAAAACCAATAAGAAATATTATTGTTCCGAGTCCACCGAATATATGCATTGGTCTTTTTCCAAATCTCGAAACAAAAGCTATAGAAAGTAAATCTAAAGGACCTTTAATAAATCTTGATAAACCAAATTTGGTTGTACCGTATTTTCGTGCCTGATGTTTAACTGCTTTTTCGCCAATATTATAAAAGCCTGCCCATCGTGCAATTGCAGGAATGTAGCGGTGCATTTCGCCATAAACTTCTATGCTTCTAATCACATCTTGGCTATAGGATTTAAGCCCGCAATTCATATCATGCAATTTGACCTTAGTAATTTTTCTTGCAGCCCAATTGTATAATTTTGTAGGAATAGTTTTAGTAATTGGGTCGTAACGTTTTTTCTTCCATCCCGAAACCAAGTCAAAACCATCTTCTTTTATCATTCTGTAAAGTTCAGGTATTTCGTCGGGGCTATCTTGCAGGTCAGCATCCATTGTAATAACCACATCGCCCTGAGACATTTCAAAACCTTTGTTTAAAGCAGCAGATTTGCCATAATTCCTGCGAAATTTTATTCCTTTAATATTTGAATTTTCTTCTTTGAAATTTTCAATTAATTTCCATGAATTATCATTGCTTCCATCGTCAATAAAAATAATTTCATAAGAAAAATTATTCTTATTCATCACATCAACAATCCAGTCCTTAAGTTCGGGAATTGATTCTTCTTCATTCAGAAGAGCTATTATTACAGAAATGTCCATAAATATATTTTAAATTATTTTAAAATCAATTTGCTAAAAAAAAACTGTATTGAAATTCATTAATGCTATTTAAACAATTTCAGCTACTTCATTATCATCTTCTTTTTTAATAAAAATTGAACCTATTAAACCTCCAACAATACCAATCATTAAGAAAGTAAAGAAATTAGAAATTGATATAATAAGTGGAGTCATAAATTTCCCCTGCAAATCAAGAATCTTTTCTAATTCTGCATCTTCAATATCAGGCATTTTTTCAATAATTTTTTCTTCAGCTATATCAAGAGATTTTTCAATCATTGATGCATCAAAAAATTCAATAAATAAATAATTATAAACTGATAAAACAAATGATGCAATCAATGCAACATACAAACACGAAACAAACGCATTGCTATAAGAAATATAACCACCTAACTGATTGTCTCGATATTTGATGGTGGCGTAGATTATTCCTGCAATAAGAAATATAAAGCTAATCCATCCTAATTTTTTTTGAGCTTCAAAATCAAACAAAGAATAAAATATTAGGGATATAAGAATTAATACAACACCGGTAATTAAACCGAAATTAATTGAGTGCATAAAAGAAGATTTTTTCTCATTTTCCATGATGTTTTTTTTTGTAAGAAATTAATTTTATTGGCAAATTTAATAAAAAAATAAAAAACATGAAATAATTTTGGGTATTAAATAAGCATATTGTAATTTTGCAACGGGTAAGTCTTATACGACCAGCTCCTGCTTAACTCCCCCAGGGCTTGACGGCAGCAAGGGTAGGCGGTTGTAGCGGTGCGATATAAGTAGCTTACCCATTTTTTATTGGCAGCCGATATGATTATTTTAGTGTTTATTTTGAATTGTTATTATATATATCCGGACGTTGCCACTAAAAACTTTTCCAGCTTTAAAATATTATTCAGCCTTTATAACAAGAATTAGATAATGAATTAATATAAAATCTTAATTTTGTAAATATAAATTAGATTCTATTTTTATTTTAGTGTAATTAAAAAATATTCTAATAATTAATAAATTCCAAATAGCAAAAAGCAAAAAACAAATAAAACTCAAATTCCAATGTTTAAAAACTCAAACAACACAAACACTAAATCAACGCAATGCATTAATATTGTTGTTTTAAAGAGTTTAGGTCTCAAGCCCAATATTTATATATCGGTTTTTAATATGTAATTAGTTTTGGAAATTGTCCCGATACTTATCGGGATGTTAAATTGAAAATTATTTGTTTTTTGTTATTTGTTTTTTTGCTATTTTCACTAAATTCGCAGTAGTATAAATAATTAAAAATTACAATATGTTTCCAACAATAGGTCACCTGATAAACTACATATTCAATACAAATATTATTTTCCCAATTCCATCTTATGGTGTAATGTTAGCTTCAGCATTTATAGTAGGATTTCTTGTTTTGAAAATTGAATTGAAGAGAAAGGAAAAAGAAGGATTGCTTTCATCATATTCAAAAAAAGTGATGATTGGGAAACCTGCAGGTTTTGTTGAGCTGGCAATCTCGGGATTCTTTGGATTTATTTTAGGATTTAAATTAATAGGAATTGTAATTGATTACAGTTTATTTACAATAAGTCCTCCTGATTATATATTTTCACTTGAAGGAAGTTTAATCGGTGGATTAGTATTGGCTGCTATTATGATTTATTCAAATTTCAGGAGTAAGCAAAAGAAAAAACTACAGGAACCAAAATGGATTGAAGAAGAAATTCACCCTTATCAACATTCGGCAACAATTTTATTTGTAGCAGCAATATCAGGAATTATTGGAGCTAAATTATTTCATCAATTTGAGTATCCCCAAGATTTTTTAGCTGACCCTATTGGAGCAATATTTTCTTCTGGTGGATTGACATTCTATGGAGGTTTAATAGTAGGTACAGTAACAGTATTATATTTTTGTAAAAAGAAAGGGATAAGCGTTACCCAAATGATGGATGTTGCAGCACCGGCAATTTTGCTTGCTTACGCAACCGGAAGAGTTGGATGTCAGCTTTCCGGTGATGGATGTTGGGGAGTAATAAATCTTGCCTTTGCAAGCCCCGAAGTAACCGATGGTGTTTACCTTGCTAAACCTGCCTGGCTCGGATTTATGCCTGACTGGATTTGGGCTTTCAATTATCCTAATAATGTAATTAATGAAGGAATGTTAATGACGGATTGTGCAGGAAAATATTGTCATGTTCTTAATGAACCTGTTTTCCCAACGCCCTTTTATGAAACTACGATTAATGGAATTTTCTTTTTAATACTTTGGAGCATCAGAAAAAAGATTAAAATTCCGGGAATTCTTTTCGCTTTTGCTTTTATTATGAACGGATTTGAAAGATTTTTTATTGAAAAAATAAGAGTAAATGTGAAGTTTGATTTTTTAGGAATGAGAGTAACTCAGGCTGAAATAATTTCAGTTTGTCTTGTTGTTGCCGGTATAGTGTTAATTTGGTTTTTTCAAAGAAGACATAAAAAATTAAAGAAAGCATGAATTTAGAAATCATTTGTAAGCAAGTTTGTGATGTTGCTAAGGAAGCAGGAAAATTTCTTCTTCAGGAGATAAATAAAATTAGTTTTAAAGACATTAAAGAAAAAGGAACTTATGATTTTGTTACTTATGTTGACACAAGTTCCGAGAAATTTTTAATTAATAAACTTTCCGGTATTTTGCCCGAAGCAGGTTTTATTGCTGAAGAAAATACTGTTTCGGAAAAGGGAGAACTTTATAAATGGATAATTGACCCTCTCGATGGAACTACAAACTTTGTTCATAAAGTCCCACTGTATTCTATAAGCATTGCTTTGATGAAAGGAGATGAGGTTATTCTCGGAGTTATTTATGAGCCGAATCTTGATGAATGTTTTTATGCATGGAAGGGCAGCAAAGCGTTTTTAAACCAAAAAGAAATTTCAGTATCAGAAAATCAAAAAATATTAAATTCTTTAATTGCTACAGGTTTTCCATATTATGATTACGACAAAATGGAACAATACATTAAACTTTTTGTTTGGTTTGTAGAAAATTCTCCCGGTATCAGAAGACTTGGAAGTGCTGCTGTTGATTTAGCCTATGTTGCTTGTGGTCGTTTTGATGGATTTTATGAATATGGACTTTCTCCCTGGGATGTTGCTGCCGGTGCTTTAATTGTTCAGCAAGCTGGTGGGAAAATCTATGATTTCAAAGGTGAATCAAATTATGTTTTCGGAAAAGAAATTATTGCAGCAAATAATATAATCATTAGCGAATTACTCGAAGTTGTTAGAAAATACATGAAGTAAACGAAAATTTTGAGAATATCTTTGCCCTTGTTTTTATCTGTGTTTTTTTATTGAATAACAATTTTCTTCACAAAGACTTTGCTGTTTTGAATAATCCTGACAAAGTAAAGACCTTTACTGAAATCATCAGTTTCTACTTTAATAATCTTTGGAGAATTATATTTTTCCTGCCTAATTAATTTTCCGGTAGCATCATAAATTTCCAAATTAATATTTTCGTTATTTGAGTTTTTGAAACTTAAATTGAAATAAGTATTTGCGGGATTTGGAAAAATCTGAACTTCAAATTTCTGATTAATTATTTCATTTGTTCCAAGAATACTTCTAATAGAGTCTATATAAATAATTTCTGTAGGTATTCCCAATAGGTCTGCATTAATTTGAAGAATAGGAATTCCATAGTTTTTTGCAAGCCACTTATATTCTATATAATCTCTTACTATTGCCGGAATTGGAAATCCTAAAGAATCCAAATGAAAAGTGTCTTTCTGATGTATTAGAGACTTGATGCGTATAACATTGAAAGTCCCGAAAGGAGTTGATAAAGTTCCCCAGCCGTCAACAATATTCACTCTTTTTTTTGTTTGCCCTAAATAACCAAAATTAGGTACTAAAACTGAATATGACGATATACAGGAATCGGATGAAGAAGTAGTGCTAACAGGGAATTTGTAAATTATATCATTATTATCATTTGGAACAGGAATAGGAATTCCGTTAAGGCTTCCACCAAATCCTACAAATTCATATTTTGAACTACTTTCTTTGTAGAAACTATTTATGTCAGTAATTTTAAATGTTGGCATTGTTTCAATATCTTCCTGTTTCAATGCAATTGTGGCTACGTTGTTTGGATAAAAAATTATGTTGTTGAACACAAACTGATAAACTGAGGGTGTTGAGATTATGGAAATAAAAGTATCGAGATTTTGGGAGACAGGGAAAAGAGAAGATAAATTCCAGTTATAATTATTACCTGTTAATTTAAAATCTATGCTTCCGGTAGTTAATGCTGTGCTTGTCCTGATTGTGTCTCCGGGATTAAATAAATCATTGTGGTCGTAAGATATTTGTGAAAATAAAGTTGTTGTAATGAAAATTGATAAAATAATAGAAAATTTTTTTTTCATAATAAAATGAATTTAAGTTTTTGTAAAGATAATTAATATTATTTGTGAGCATCAATTAACTTAATAGCGTTCTGCAATCTTTTTTCTCCGAGTTCTGAAATAATCCCAAAAGGTAATTTTCTGACAGATAGTTCAATGTAATATAAATTAAATAATTCTTTTCTTTTGTCTGGGTGTTCTCTTAGTTTATCGAATTTCCATGGAATATCTATGTTGCATAAAAGAAATAAATCGTATTTATGTTCTTCAATATTTTTTAAAATCCATGGATGACATTTTTGAAATTTAAACTCACTCCAAATTTTTGTTACTATCAACTCGGTGTCACAAAAGAGAAATTCATTTGCTTTTTTTTCTGCTTCTTTTTCTCTGTTTAATTGCTCTTGTGCGATTTTAATAATATCATCATAATCATAAGGTCTGTTGATGTTATTAATATATTCACGTGAAAATTCCGGCACCCAAACTGTATTGTAGTGTTTTGCCAGTTGCTTTGCCAGTTCTGATTTGCCGGTTGATTCAGGACCTGTTATTGCAATTTTTTTTATCAAAATTTCCTTTTTTATTAATGGAATTATTATACAAAAATATCTTTAAAATTTTCACTTAAAAATTTTTTTTAAAAATGATGATAAAAATATTGTATATTTGTTAATCGAAATTAGATGAAATTTATAAATGGATTTCAGGGTAATACATTGAAATTCATAGAAAAAACGTTAGTGAATTAGCGGCATAAATAATTTAAACACATGAAATCAAATAAAATAAAATACTTCATTTTTGTTTTTTTGTTATTATTTGTGTTTTCCGTTAATGCTCAGCAACCAATTAACGATTTGTGTATTAATGCTATTACAATAACAAACGTAAATGCATGGTGTTCCGATTCTGCTGAATTTACAAATGTTAATGCAACATGTGATACAAGCCTTTCCATACCAACTTGCTGGATAAGCACTTCTTCCGAAAGAGATGTTTGGTTTAAATTCTATGCTATTGCTTCGGCAGTAAATGTTACAGTTAGTGGTCTTGGAACAAATTTAGGAACTGTTGACTATCCTCATATTGCTTTGTATTCAGGTACATGTTCTTCTCTCACAGAAGTAGGATGTGGTCAATCATATTATATTCACGGATTTTCAAATGCATACATAACAGCTTTGTCAATTGGTCAGACCTATTATATACGCATAAGCGATAGTTATAATTTTCCGGGTAGTTTTAAATTATGTGTAAATAATTTCACACCACCTGTTTTGCCGGGAAAAGATTGTAATACTGCTTCTTATTTATGTAATAAAAATCCTATAACAAAAGATACTGTTAATGGTTCGGGAGTAATTCAGGAAGGCTACGGTAGTTGCATTGACCTTTTTTCATACGGTCCTGAGAGAAATTCTGCATGGTACACTTGGAAAGCTGCAAACAGTGGCACTTTAACTTTTACTATAAATCCGAATTTCCCTGAGGATGATATTGATTTTGTTGTTTACGAACTTTTAAATAATGATTGTAATAATAAAACTATTTTAAGATGTGAGGCTTCGGGTGGCTATGGTTGTCATGGAGCAACAGGAATAAATTTGACTTCAACAGATACTGTTGAAGGGGCAGGTTGTGGTTACGGTCAGGATAATTTTGTGAAATATATTGATATGATTGCAGGTAGAACTTATGCTTTGCTTGTAAATAACTGGTCAATGTCACATGTTGGTTTGAACAACGGTTTTACAATAAATTTTGGTGGCAGTGGAAATTTTCTGGGACCAATTGCAAATTTTTATGTGTCAACATCATCAACTTGTTTTGAAAATAATTCTTTTACGTTTGTAGATAATTCTACAGGAGCTTTGAGCTATCATTGGGATTTTGGTCAGGATGCTTCAATTGACACTGCAAGCACAGCAGGACCTCATACTGTTTCATATTCAACACCGGGTTTAAAAGTTATTGTACTTTCTCTTACAGGGCAGGGGGGATGTGATGTAATTTATTTTACTCAATTATATATTTCTGAGCGTGAAGTTAATCTTGGTAACGATACTACAATTTGTTATAATGATTCTTTAATTTTAGATGCTGGTCAAGGATTTAATACTTATTTGTGGGATGATGGAAATACTAATCAGGTTTATAAAATCTTGCCTGATAGTTTTGGTTCCGGAACTATACCATTTTCAGTTACTGTAACCGATGGAGGATGCACAATTATTGATACAATAAATATTACGATAAATAAGCCCTTTGTTGACCTTGGACCGGATACAAACATTTGTATTTATAATTCAATTGAGCTGGATGTTGGAAAAGATGCTTATAATTATTTATGGTCTGATGGTTCTGATAAGCATTCAATTGTTGTTGATTCATCTGATATAAAAAACGGTTTAGCAACTTTTTATGTTTTAGTTTATGATGAAATTGGATGTATGGGTTCCGATACTATTGTTGTTAACACTATCCCTCGTCCAGATATTAATCTAATTCAGGATTTTACTGTTTGTAGCGATGATACCTTTACCATTGATGCAGGTTCCGGCTTTGATGAATATCTTTGGTCGGATTTATCTAAAGAACAAATTATAACTATTAATAATGGAGGAATTCCCGGTTCAACAATGGCTTACTCGGTTTTAGTAAGCAAAGATGGATGTGAAAATTCAGATACTGTTGAAATTTCTTTTATAGATTGTACACCTATTGAAAAAGGTATTATTATTACTCCGAATCCTTTTATAGGAAAGTTTTCTATTTACATAAAAGGACATGATGCTTTAAACTTTTCAATTACTAATGTTCATGGACAATTTCTTTACCATGGAAAATTAGATAATAACATTTCTGAGAATTATTCTAAAGAATTTGATTTATCCGGCTGTGCTAAGGGTGTTTATTTTCTTAAATTTACAAATCCAGAAGTTTCTATTATAAAGAAAATGGTTTTGCAGTAAAATAAAAATCTAAATAAAGAATTAATGAATTACCCCTTCTGTTTTCTTAACCAATCATACCATTCATCCATTCCTTCACCTGTTTTAACAGAGACTTCGATAAATTGCAGATGATGGTTAACTTGCTTTGCATATTCTTTTGCTTTTTCAACATCAAAATCAACATAAGGCAAAAGGTCGGTTTTGTTAATAATGCAAAGGTCAGAAGATTCAAACATTGTGGGATATTTTATAGGCTTGTCATCTCCTTCCGTTACGCTTATAATAATAATTCGCTTTGATTCTCCAAGGTCAAATAATGATGGGCAAACAAGATTTCCTACATTTTCAATCATCAGAACAGAATTTTCCATTATATTAAGTTCTTTTACAGCTTTACTAATCATATCTGAATCGAGATGACAACCGTTTCCTGTATTTATTTGTATGACCGGTGCTCCTGTTTTCTTAATACGGTAAGCATCGTTCATAGTCTGCTGGTCACCTTCAATGATGTAGAAATTTATTTCTTCTTTCAGTTTTTTAATTGTTGTTTCAAGTAAACTTGTTTTACCAGAACCCGGAGAACTAACCAGATTAAATGTTAATATGTTTTTAGCTAGAAAAAAACCTCTGTTACGTTCTGCTAATAAATTATTCTTTTGTAAAATATCCAATTCAACTTTAATCTCTTTTCCGTGAGTATGACAGTGGTCATGTTCGTGGTCATGTTCGTGATTATTATGAGTTAAAATGTGGTCATGTTCATGTGTATGTTTTTCTTGTTTATGAGTGTGGGTGTATAGGTGATTATGAATATGTTGATGTAATTTATTATTATATTCATGAGGGTGATTATGAGCGTAAGTATGTTGGTGTGAATCTTCTAACTCTTCACCTGGTTTTCTAATGGTAACATTACTGTTATAATCTTCGCATCCGCATGTATCACACATAATAAGCTCCTTTCTTTTTTATTGGTTAGCAAAAATAACTAAATTATATTAGTTGTCGTTTTTTTTAAATTTTATCTAAAATTAATTAATCTATATAAAGTGATTTAACTTTTAACTCTTTTCCCTGAATAATTTCAGAATGATAATTTTTGCAATTCGGGCAGGGGGAATAATATTCTTCAATATTGAAATTTTCTGAACAATTTAGACACTTTGTACGAGCTGGAATGTTTAGTAATGTAATTTTTGAATTTTCAAGAATAGTTTCTTTTACTGTCATTTCCATTGCAAATTTTAGTAATTCTATTACAACACCTGACAAAGTGCCTACCTCAATTTCAATTTCTCGGACAACTTTTGCATTTTCTTTAATTGCATATTCCTCAGCTATATCAACAATGTTCATTGCAATTGATAGTTCGTGCATAATAATTAAGTATTATTTAAAAATTCCAACTAACAAATTCTTGGTAGTTGTTCGCCTGCCGGCATATCAATAATTCTTCTCCCACTAATTTCGGTGTTAAGAACAACAAGTCCATGGTGCTCATTAATAATCTCACCTATTATTGCAGCTTCTACACCTAAACTATTATTTTTTATAGTTTTCAAAACTTCTTCTGCATCTTCATTTGAAACAACAATCAATACTTTTCCTTCGTTTGCAACGTACAAAGGGTCAAATCCAAATATCTCACACATGCCTTTTACGTTTTCACGAACGGGCAGTTTTGTTTCATCTATTTCAATTCCAAATTTTCTGTTTTCAGCGATTTCACATAAAACAGTTCCGACACCTCCACGTGTTGCATCTCTCATAAATTTTATTTGATCGGATTTATCTAAAACATTTTGAATTAAATTATTTAATGAAGCACAATCGGATTCAACATTTGCTTCAAAATTAAGTTCATTTCGAGCTGATAAAACTGCCATTCCATGGTCTCCAATAAATCCGTTTATAATGATTTTATCCCCGAATTCAATATTTTTTCCGGAGCTGATTTCTTTGTTTTTTTCTTGTAATAAGCCAATTCCTGAAGTATTGATAAATAACTTGTCGCATTTTCCTTTGTTGACGACTTTTGTGTCGCCAGTAACAATTTTAACATTAGCTTTTTTAGCTTCTTCAGCAATTGATTTAACAATAATTTTTAAATCATCAAAAGAAAAACCTTCTTCAATAATAAATCCTATGCTTAAATATAATGCTTTGGCTCCTGAAACCGCTAAGTCGTTAACAGTACCACAAACAGCAAGTTTTCCAATATTCCCACCCGGAAAAAAGAGTGGGTCAACAACATAAGAATCTGTTGTGAAAGCGATATTTTTACTGTCAATTTTTAATAAAGCAGAGTCAGTTTGAGAACTCAAAATTTCATTATCAAAATATTTAAAGAATAGATTCTGTATTAAATCATGAGTGAGTCTTCCTCCGCTGCCGTGGTTTAAAAGAATATTTGAATTTTTATTCATTAAATTGTTTCTTGTTATTCAATTATATATTTTGTTTTCTTTTTCTAAATATTATATTTAAAGTAAGCATGACAAGCCCCCTCGCTTGAAACCATGCATGTTCCAACAGGATTTACAGGATTACAAACTTTAGAATATAATTTACATTCTTTCGGTGTTTTTAATCCTTTTAGAATTTCTCCGCAAATGCATCCTTTTACTTCAATCGTTTCTTCAATTTTTACATTAAATGATTGTGCGGCATCAAACATTTTATATTTTTTTCTGATTGCAAGTCCACTGTTTTCTAAAATTCCTAAACCTCTCCACCAATCGTTTTGTGGTTCAAAAACTTTACTCATAATATTTTGAGCTAAAACATTGCCTTCAGGCTTTACTGCTCTTTTATAAGCATTTTCAACTTTGGGAGTATTGTTTTCAATTTGCTTTACTAACATATAAATTGATTGCAAAATATCAACAGGTTCAAAACCTGACACAACACAAGCTAATTTATATTTTTCAACAACTTGCTTATACATTTCTGTTCCCGTAATTGTTGTTACATGTCCCGGGCAAATGTATCCATCAATTTTAACACCTTCATCAATTAATGCTGTCATTGCAGGAGGCATTGTTTTGTGTGAACTTAGTAGAAAAAAATTATTAATATTTTGTTTGTCAGCTTCGAGAATAGTAGCAGCACTCGTAGGAGCTGTTGTTTCAAAACCTATTCCTAAGAAAACAATTTTTTTGACTTTATTATTTTTTGCAATTTCAAGTGCATCAAGCGAAGAAAGAACAATTCTGATATCAGCACCTTTAGCTTTTTCTTTTTCAAGCGAAGAAGATGAACCCGGGACTCTTATCAAATCACCAAAGCTTGTAATTATTACATCCTTAACTTTGGATAAAGCAATTGCATGGTCAATAAATTTATTACTTGTAACACAAACAGGGCAGCCGGGACCCGAAAGTAATTTAATGTTTTTTGGCAACAAAGATGGTATTCCAAACTTTTGAATCGACATGGTGTGTCCACCACATACTTCCATCAAAGAAATTTCCTTTTTTGAAATTTCTTTAATTTGTTTCACTAATTTGAAAACAATTTCCTTGTTTCTATATTCGTCAATAAATTTCATTTATTTTCTCGTTTCTTGTGACTCGTTACTTGTTGCTCGTTGCTTGGCCAATTATTAAAAGCTTCCGTCATTACGAGCATAGCGAAGTAATCTCTTAATTGCTTGTACCCTTAGCTTGTTGTTTGTTGCTTGTTTCATTCTTCTCCACCTCGTCACTCGCATCTATCAATTCCTGCAGCAACTTTTTCGTTTCTTCAACTTCTTCCA
>CAYLPA010000033.1:0-6902 GCA_964385385.1 uncultured Saprospiraceae bacterium
AGCTGATTATTAGCAAAACTTAATCCTAAATTTCGTGATTTTTTTATTTCAAATTTAGCACTTAAACTATTTTGCATTACTATATCAATATTTATCAATGGGCTGAATTGTTCAGTTATAGAAATTTGATTTATTTCATAAACGGGAAGATAATTATTTCCTAATTCGTCTTTGACATACTGAAAACCATCTTTATCCGGTTCATAAAGAATATTAGTTACAAATGAGCCAATATTATATGAAGAATTGTAGGCATGACCAATTGTAACACTTTTAAAATATTTCTTTAAAAATCTTATTTGCGACAAACCTGTATAAGTTATTCTCCAGTTAGGTTTTGGAATTTTGGGGAAAGGAGACAAATCAATATCTTCGGGGCTTGATTGAGTATAAGCAGCAATAAAAGCAGGAATAATAACATCTTGAGAAGTTCTGCTATAACCATCAGGATATGCAATACCGGAAACAGAATCTGTAACAAACTTTTGGTTCCAATTAGGATTTTGCTCAGCTAAACGGTTTGCAATTATTATTAAATAATCTTTAAACTTCTCAAAATTATCTGAAGAATAATCATCAGCATCTTTGACAAAAGCGGTATTCCATGTTATCCATGAAATGCCGAAACTTCCATTTGTCATAGGAGAATAGGAATTAAAATTTCCTAAAGCGTCAGCTTTATAATATTCTGAATGACTTTCTGAATAACTTCGTCTTGCTGTTAATTCTACTCTTAAATTATTAATTGGTTCAATAGTGCTTCGTACATTCAGTGTTTTAGTATGTTTAGTTGCATAAGCAGTGTTTAAATCAGGGTTTGATGTAATCCATCCGTTTTTACTTGCTTGTTCTCTAATATCATCCTGCAAACCAAAAACAAATCCCCAACCCGGAGCCTGTTGGCTAAGATTCATTCCAAATATATCAGGCTCAGACTTAAATCCCGGCAATAGTGTTCCATTACCTTCGGTATAAGAAAAAGAAACATTTCTAACACCCATCATTATCATAAGTAAATTGTTAACAGTTTCTTTGACATAGTTAATTTTTTTGGCTTGGAGAGTATCAGCTTCTTCTTCAATTTCCATTTCATTTTCTTTTCCTCTTCTTCCGCCTTTTTTACTTCTTTTTTCAGCATTAAGTTTTTTTAGATAACCAACTTTATTGTAAAGAGAAATCATATTTGTATTTGCATTCAATTGCTTGGTATTTGAATTTTCTATAGTATTTCCAAAATCGGTGGCAGACAGTGGTGCGGCTGTCCATGTATAATTGCTTCCATATCTTGCAGAAGCATTTACCCAATTAAAAAAAGGAATTTTATTTATCGGAATATTATAATCTACTTTAAGAGATTGAGCATAATATGTTTTACGCCCAAAATCCATAATATTATCCCAAATAGTATCTCTTTTAGCTTTATAATCACTATCATTCTTGTCAACTTTTCCTGGTGGTTCATCAATTCTTGCATTTACCGTTGCATTATAATCAATTTTCAAGGATTGCGATAAATCATATTTAAAATTATATAAACGATTCCACGTAAAAGTTTTTAAATAATTTGGTTCAAGAATAACTATTGCATTACTTTTATTTCTCAACAATTGCTCGTTATATTCTCTGTCCATATCAGTTCTGAACGAAATCATTTTCGGTAAATAATAAAAGTTAAAATCTCTAATCAGTGCTAAATATTTGTATTTTGAAAAGAACTTTGATTTTTTGAAAGGTTTAACATTTTTGGGATTGACAGTAAAATTGTAGCCAATAGCACCTTTATATTTCTTTTTGAGTTTATATTCGATATCAATGTTTCGCTGAAAAATTTCGTTATAAGCATAAGTAAAATTAAAATTCTCAATACTATATATACGTCTTTTTTTCTCAGAGCCAACTTTCATCTTTTTAACATTCACAAAGTTCAAACTTTTTCTTCTTACATATTCCTGAGAAAGTTTTTTTATAGAATCTCTTTGTGTTTTGTTTTCATAAGTATCAAGGTCATCTTTAAATTTCACATCAGGATTTAAAGGATTAAATTCTGGATTGCTAAACATTTCGGAATAATCAAAGTGCATAGGAATTTTAATTCCTGCTTTTTCGGGGAAAAATTTTCCTAACTGCAGGTTGGTAGCAATATCATATTGAGTAATTTGCTCTGTTTGTCTTTCATTAACTTTTTTCTCTATGCTTCCAAAGCCCGGAGTACTAAAACTTCCTGCAATAATAACATTTCCAAAATCTGCAAGGTCGGCAGCTATTCTTGCAGTCGCTGCACATCCGCCACTTTCATCAAAATCAGTTAGCCTAAATTCATCTACCCATATTTCAGCACATTTTTCCAAGCCATCGTCATTATCGTTAATTCTTCTTTTCTTGGGATTCCTAACACCTATCATAATTGCTTTAACAGAGCCTAAATTTGGTGTTCCAACAACAGTGATTCTACTATTGCCATCTTCTTTAATATAAGGAGATAATAAAGTAATTGTTGAACCACTTTGCCGCATTAAAACATTTCTCTCTTGTTTTACATCAATTATTTTTTTTAATTCCAAATCTATTTCATTTTCTTCAGGCCAAATAACATATTCATCTAAAGCACTTGTTCCAAAAGGAGTGAAAACCAAAGGAATCTCATATTCATAATAATTGTTTGTGAAGTCGCTTCCCAGTCTTATAAAAGCTGTTAATTCTCCATCACCTGTCGGTTGATTAATAGGGTCGCCTTCTTCAGCATGAACATACATTTTAATTCTCTTATATCTACGGAAATCAAACTCTGTTGTTTTATACCCCGCTCTTGCATCCCCGTCCTGTAAATTGCAAACTTTCAATACTAAAGACTGTTCGTTTAATTCTGTTAAAGCAGTTGTTCCAAGATTAATTTCTCTTTCAATATCAGGAGGCAAAATATAAGGTACCGGTGTTCTGTTGCCATTTTCTTCAATATTAACAGTTGTAATATCAAAAGTTGTAAGACTTTGTTCATCGTTAGGAATATATTCTCCGGGATAAAGTAAAGAATAATTGTATTTTCTCCATTCGCCTCTAACAAGATTAAGAGTAGCAAAACGACAAACAACAGGTTCGGAAAAGTTTCTCATAAATATTCTCATAAACCTTATCGACTTAAAATCATTTATCATTCCAACAACTTTATCAGGTGAATTGACAGGAATTTTAAACTGATACCATTTAACTTTTGCAGTATTCTTGTTTTTTAGCGTAACAGTAGATTCGTAAACATCGGTAATAAAATTTTCTCCTACATTCATTTTGTCGGGTCTGAGATTTATTCTGTATTGGAAATATCTTTCAACATCACTCAAAGTGTTATCAAGATTAATATCTTCAACATTTGGTCGTTCAGAAGCAGAAGTCGTGTATGATTCTGGTGATTGTTTTTCGGTGGGAGAGTTTCCATCTAATCCATTAAACATTTTATATCTTTCAAGAATGCTGGTTTTGTCATTATCAAAATCACTTCCTCTGAAATGGTGGTAATCATCGCCCGATGGATCATTTACTGCGTTTGCATAAGCCTGAGTTCCGGTTCCAAGTTCACTCGCAATTCTCTGAATATAATTAAAATCAAAAAATGTTTCTTCATCTTTGTTTCTAAGTCCGTCAAGGCCAACATCCTGATACTGGCGAGAAGTTGAGTCATTATCAAAGTACTGAACTATAGCCTGAACTTTAGGAACTCTTCCCCAAATAGTTGTATCAACATTTTCAATAGTAGTTGATGTTGGCAAACCGTTTTCGTAACTCTTTCTTCCATCTTTAAGCACATCTTCGGAAACATCTCCAAGGTTAAAATAAAGTTCTCCGCCGGAATGAGTTGGGTCATAAATAAAAGGGTCCATCATCCAAAATTCAATATACTCAATATTTGTAGATTCAAAATCGGTTTGGTCAATTTCTCTCATAATGCCACCCCATCTTGTTTCGGGGTCTTTTAAAGTTCCATCAACATTTAGTCCTCTGGAAAAACTTCCCGCACCTACATCATAATTATAAGGTCCTCTTTCATTTGGATAAAAAGCTAAGTTTAGGACTGCAATATTCGTTGGTTGATTGCCGGGATCTTTTTTAGGAAAAACTTCCTGTTCAAGAATTTCTCTTACAAAATGATTAGACTGTTGGTTAACGTCTTTTTGTATATGGTCGGGCGTTGCACTATTATTTCTTACAAAAAGAGGATCGATAATATACCACGCTAATTTTGCTCTATTAAATCCATAGGCAATGCTGTCAAGTTCGGTTTCAGGAAACATCGAAGATTGTCCTTGGGGAGCACTTGAAAGAAACCAATTTCCAATATTTTTCATATCAATCGAAGATGAGCTTCCTTCAAAATCATCAATATATGAAGTTCCTGTTTTGCCTATTGCACTTGAATGACCGGGAATTAATTGTGCAAATTCGCCATTTATAGTAATTCTCGAAGGAACTTTTGTGTCAATAAAAGGAATTTTATCAACTAATTTTGTAAGAAAAATTGATTCTGTCTGATATGTTCCATCTAAGCCCCAAATTGTATTTGAAATCGGCTCATCACCATAATTTACTTTTGGAGTTAGAGGGCGTTCAGAGAGATTTAAAATTGTTGCTCCAAGATAAAAATCTTTGTTTACTTCGTAGTCTATATGAGTGCCTAAAAAGGTTTTTGTTTGAACATTGAATAAGGCATTACTTTCAAGTGAAATGTTTATTGGTGTTCCTGAATTCAAATAACCTTCATTAATAATTTTCACACGTCCCAAAGTATAATCTACGGTATAATCAACATTTTCAGTTAAAACAACACCTCCGGCAGTAACAACAACAGAGCCCTGCGGAACATTCATTGCATTAAGCGATATTTCAGAACCTGAAGAAGATTTATAAATACCTTCTAAGGCAAATCTGTTTTTATCGGGATGTTGCAAAGCATCGCTTCTTGTTGAACTATAAAGCACATCAAAAGCATATTTATCGGCTAATATTGAGTATGGGTTTGTCGGGTCAATAGCTTTTCTAAGGTCTAATCCGAATGGTTCTACAACAGGAAAATAAATTCTTCCGTTTGTAGATTGTACCGTTCCACCCATAGTTGCAGCACCATCAATAAAATCAAACACACCATCGGGAACAGGATCAAGCATAACGTTTAGATTATCCAAATTCATAGCTCGAATAAGTGGTAAACCACTGATTGCTCCTTCTGTTATAAATCCTGTTGGAACACCGTTTTTATCGTCTTCATATAAAATATTCAATCTAAAATCCTCGGGATTTACCTGATATGCTCCGATTGAATAAACATTTTTCATCATCAATTTCCATAATGGAATATGTGTGTTAAGAGCAGTACTTTTCAACAGTTTCACAACAAGACAATTTGGAGCACTAATGCCACCATTAGAAAATTCTCCCACTTGATAAACTGAGTCCGTACCGATAACAGTATATTGATAAGCAACTGCCAGAACCTGGTCGGAATTCAGGCGTGTATTTAGGGAAATAAATCCTAATTTACTATTAAAAGTATATTCTGAAGCTGATAGTTTTCTGGCATTTTCAACTTTTTCAAAATCAACACCTGATGTAAAATTGTATGGAGCATTTGCAAGATATGTGCTAACAGTATTAATATTTCTAATTTGACTTATGTCCATATATAGTGTCAACAAATCGTTTGCATTATTATCGGGAAATTTATCTGCTGAAAAATTAGGATTAATAACCAAATTATTAAAAATTGAATCCCTTTCGCCAACATCCATAAAAGCTACAACATTACGATTTTCTGTTGTTGCAGCACCAATGTTTGTTAGCCATACTTCTATTTTTGTAATATTTATTGGCGAAGTAATAACAGGAAGTTTTGATAATGCTTCGTTGTAATGGTCTCTAAAATACTGAGCAAGAAAAAAATGTTTATTTTCCTCATATTCGTCAGCTTTTACATAAAATTCGGTGGTTTGTGCTCCCTCAGAAACAGTAATATTTGAACTTTCGCTTTTTTGTTGCGAGAAAACTGAAGTAACAGTTGTCTTCCCGAATTGTAATTTTGTTTTTATTCCGAATAAAGCCTGACTTCCAGTAATCAAGGAACCATTTAAAGGTAAAGTAACATCTCCGGCTTCAATAAGTTGAATGATTTCATCTTCTTTACCTTCGTATTGCAACTTCATTTTATTATCAAATTCAAAAGTAGCTTCAGTATTGTAATTTACTCCAAATTCAATTTTATCCCCTATTTTGGCAACGACATTTAATTGAATTTTTTCCTGAAAGTCAAAATTTTCAGTTTTTCTTTGTTTAACATTTAAAGCCGGGTCATCTCTGCGATTAGCTTTTATTCCGAATATTAATTCTGCCGAGCCTTGAGGACGAATTTCAATTGCACTGCTTCCAAAAATCCTATCAAAAACTTCACCTCCGATATGCAGTTTGGGAATTAATGCACTTCTACCTTCCATGCCTGAGGCTTGAGAACGTTCTGTCCAGTAATTTTGAAGTGATTGCTCCATATCAAACTCGAGAAACTCATCAAAATCCATATAAGTAGGAGACTCGTAATCTAAATCACCAATCTTACTTGTAAAAATATATTTATTTGTTTCGGGGTCATAAACATAACCGGAATTTATATTTTTTGGAGGTTTCAAATATAATCCGCTAGTATTTGGAGGAGTGTAAGGATTGCCGGTATTATCTTGAAAAGGAAAAGGCAAATTAGTATCGGGTGGTAAAACTCTATAATTTTCGTAATAATTATTATTAATAGGATTTGTTATCCCTCTTAAAGCTGGGATTTCCCATGCTATAAGAAAAATAAATAGCACAAAAAAAACTCTTAAAATATATTTAATAATTCGCTCCAATGTTCAAATATTATAAACTAATGA
>CAYLPA010000033.1:7002-21288 GCA_964385385.1 uncultured Saprospiraceae bacterium
CTCTTAAAATATATTTAATAATTCGCTCCAATGTTCAAATATTATAAACTAATGATTTTTTATTTTTGTAAAATCATTGTGTAATTATTTCTGTTTATTAAGCAAAAAAAATATTGCAAAAACAGTATTTGTCTCACTTTTTTCAAATTATCAATAATGAAAATTTGAGGCAATTTTTGTTTGTTTTCTTTCAGCAATAATTAAATTTTATTTAGTGCATCTTTAACTATTTCTTCGACCGATATTGATTGGCCTTTTTCTTTAAGTACTTTTAAAATTGCTTTTTCAGCAACATTTTTGTTAAATCCAAGCATTATCAATGCTGATAACGATTCTTCCTTATTTGTATTGTATGAACTGCTAATAATATCTTTAGAAATTTCACCCTTGCTAAGCTTATCTTTTAAATCAAGAATTACTCTTTGGGCTGTTTTAGCCCCAATTCCTTTAACAGCCTGAAGTGTAGAAACATTCCCAGATAAAATCGCATCAACCGCTTCGTCTGGGGATAATGAAGAAAGAATCATTCGGGCTGTGTTGGCTCCAATACCTGAAACAGTAATCAAATGACGAAACAAACTTCTTTCTTCCTCGCCATAGAAACCAAATAACATTTGAGCATCTTCTCGAACAACAAGATGAGCATATAATTTGCACTTTTCTTTATCTTTTATTTGCGAAAAAGTGTGTAGTGAAATTTGAAGCATAAAGCCAACTCCATTACACTCAATTATTGCATAAGAAGGTTTTTTTTCTACTAATTTACCATCAAAATGTGAATACATAGTTTTAGATATTTATTACAAAAATAATTGAGCAAAGCTAAATAAAAAAATAAAATTAATAGAAATTATGATTTTGGGTTGTTAATATATTTATTGTTAAAAAACAAACTCTGACAGATTATGATTTCTGCACCTTAAAACTTTGACAAAGCAGTTTTTAAGATAAAATATTTGTTTTTTTATAAGATTTTGTGAATCACTAAGAATGGAAAATTTATAGAAATTATTTGAAATAATAAGTTATACCAAACTTAATCCGGACAAGCCGTAAAAGACAAATAATAAACAAATTCTAATTTTCGAAAAAATAATAAGCTTCGATAAATTTAGCTAATTTCTTCAATAGCCCAGTTCAATGCTTCCTGAAGCATATCTTTTGGCGCTGTATCAATAAAACCAATTTCAGTTAATTTTTTGGTTAAATCTCTCGAATATTTAATATCTTTTTTAGCCATCTCATAAGCTTCTTCCCAAGTCATTTCAACTCTTGCAACTCCATCTTTAATAGCTTGCATAGCTACATCGGCAGATTCTACTGGAAATACATCTGCTTCGTCCATAGTTGGAACTATGTTTTCGGGATTTATTCCACGTTTTTCAGCATAATTGGCAAGAGAATGAGCAGCAGCTATCGCCATATTATCGGTAATTTTTCTTGCTCTAACCATTAATGCACCTTTAAGAATTCCTGGAAATCCAATTGAATTATTAACCTGATTTGGAAAATCTCCTCTTCCTGTAGCCACTATATAAGCTCCAGCATCTTTGGCAGCATAAGGATAAATTTCAGGGACAGGATTTGCACAAGCAAAAACAACTGATTTGTTTGCCATAACACTAACCCATTCAGGCTTAATTGTATCAGGTCCCGGTGTTGACACAGCAATAAGAACATCGGCATCTTTCATAGCTTCAGCCATAGTCATTATTTTGTTTGGATTAGTTTTTTCGCAAAGATTCCATTTATGATAAAATCTTTTATCTGCTTTAATTTCTTCTCTCCCTACATTCAGCGAACCCTTTGAATCAAACATTATCATATTTTTAGGATTAGCTCCATCAGCAATAATCAATCTTGCTATTGTAGTGTTTGCAGCTCCAGCTCCAAATAAAACGATTTTAGCATCTGATATTTTTTTATCAACAAGTTTTAAAGCATTAATTAAACCTGCTAAAGTAACGCATGCAGTTCCCTGAGCATCATCGTGCCATACAGGAATATCACATTCTTCGCGAAGAACATCTAAAACTTTATAGCAGTTTGGCTGTGAAATATCTTCAAGATTTATTGCACCAAAACTATGTTGAACCATTTTAACAAAATCAATAATTTTATCGGCATCGTTTTCTCCTTTGTCGTTTCTACTGTCAACACAAAGAGCAACAGCATCAACACCACCGAGATATTTCATCAGGAATGCCTTTCCTTCCATTACTCCTAATCCTCCGGGAGGAGTGCAATTACCATCTCCAAGAACACGTGTAGAATCACTAACAACTCCAACAAAGTTGCCTCTGTTTGAAAGTTGAAAAGATGTATCGTTATCATCTCTTATAGTTGTTGAAATTTTTGAAACTCCGGGAGTGTACCATACATTAAACCAGTTAAAGCCGGGAACAGAAGCTTTTGGAATGGTTTGTATTTTTCCGCCATAAAATTTATGAGCTTGCTCTGACAATTTTTTCAAAAAGAGAGTTTTTGCTTTTGCAATTTGTTCTGCTGTGAAATTTTCCGGAAAAACTTCATCAAGATTACTAAGATCTAATTTTATTTCTTTCATAAATAATTTATTAATAAATATTTTATATTTTTAAGGCGATAAATATATGGTACAAATTTAATATATAAAATGATTAATATTAGTTTAAAAATATTTAATAATTTATATATTTGTATTTACTGACAAACAAACAGTTATAAAAATATTATAAAATTCAAGAAACAAAAAAGATGAAAAAAATTGTTGTATTAACCGGTTCAGGCATTAGCAAAGAAAGTGGAATAAAAACTTTCAGGGAAACGGGAGGATTATGGGAAGAACACCGAATAGAAGAAGTTGCCACTTATGAGGCATGGGAACAAAACCAGGAACTTGTTCTTGAATTTTATAATCAAAGACGAAAACAATTATTAGAAGTTGAGCCAAATGCTGCTCATTATGCTTTAGTTGAATTAGAAAAAAAATATGATGTTCAAATTATTACTCAAAATGTTGATGATTTGCACGAAAGAGCCGGCTCCAAAAACATTTTACATCTTCATGGTGAATTATTAAAATCAAGAAGCACAATGGATGAGGATATGGTTTACGATATTGATGGATGGGAATTAAATTTGGGAGATGTTTGTGAAAAAGGTTCTCAACTAAGACCTCATATTGTTTGGTTTGGTGAAGCAGTTCCCATGATTACTAATGCTTCTGTAATTTCTCAACAAGCAGATATTTTTATTGTTATCGGAACATCTATGGCTGTTTATCCCGCTGCCGGATTAATCGGCTATGTTCCTGAAAGCAAAGCAAAATATATTGTTGACCCAAATGCTACTAATATAGCTTATGTTTCAAACTTAATAATTATTAAAGAAAATGCTGGAAAAGGAGTTCCTGAATTAGTGGAAAAATTGCTTACAAAATAAAATTAATATTTTTTTTATTAATTTAGACGAGTAAATATTTTTATATATGTTAAAAATTCCTATCAGGTATAGAAAGTTAATAGTCTTATCTCCTTTTATTGTCCTTCTTTTTATTGTAGTTTATATTGCTTTTACATATTATGAAATAAAAGATGATGATGATAAAATTCAAGAAGCTACATCCAATAAACTTGCTCAAATCAAACAAAGAGGGAAGTTAGTTGCTTTAACCAATTATAATTCTACAGATTATTTTATTTTTCGCGGACAACCTATGGGATATCAGTTTGAACTCCTGAAAAATTTTGCTAAATATCTTGATGTTGAACTTGAAATTGTTGTAAGCAACAGTATTGAAAAAAGTTTTCGTATGCTCAACAACGAAGAAGTGGATATTATTGCTGTTGGATTAACAATAACTAACGAAAGAAACAAAATAGTTCAGTTTACTATTCCTCATAGTCAGACCCGACAAGTTCTTGTTCAAAAACTTCCGGATGGATGGCAAAAAATGGGAAAAACGAAAATATCAAAACTTTTAATTAGAAATCAGTTAGAACTCGGCGGAAAAACAATTCATATCCAGAAAAACACTTCTTTTAAAAAACGCTTAGAAAGTTTATCAGAAGAAATTGGTGATAATATTATTGTTGTTGAAGACAGCATAAATGAGATGGAACAACTTGTTACTAGGGTTGCAAAAGGCGAAATTGATTACACAATTTGCGACGAGCATATTGCCATGGTTAATAAAACATATTATCCGAATATTGATATTTCCACAGCAATAAGTTTTCCTCAGAATTTGGCTTGGGCAGTAAAAATTGATAACGATTCCCTTCTTAATGAAATAAATAAATGGATAGCAGAATTTAATAAAACAAGAAAATATAAATATATTTATCGTAAATATTTTATTCTTAAAAAGACAAAACATTTTACTGAACAAGAATTTCATTCAACAAAAGGCGGAAAAATTTCAAAATATGATGAGCTAATAAAAAAATACAGCAAAAATATTGGTTGGGATTGGCGTTTATTAGCATCATTAATTTATCAGGAATCACATTTTCATCCCGAAACACGTTCATGGGCAGGAGCTTTTGGATTAATGCAATTGATGCCGGTAACTGCAAAAAGATTTGGTGTTGACATGAATTCTTCTGCCGAAGAACAAATCAAAGCAGGAGTAAAATTATTGAAATGGTTGAGTAAAAGGTTCGAAAATGAAAACATTTCAAAAGATGAGCAAATCAAATTTGTGCTTGCATCTTATAACGTTGGTTTGGGACATATTCTTGATGCTATAAATCTCTCTGAGAAATATGGAAAAAGCCCAAATGTCTGGACTAATAATGTTGATTCTTTTCTATTAAGAAAATCTTCATCAAAATACTATCGCGACCCTGTTACTAAACACGGATATGCCCGCGGAGAAGAAACTTTTGGATTTGTAAAAGAAATTCTTCAACGCTACGAACACTATAAAAATTTAATCCCAAAATAAAAAACAAATTGAAATCATGCGGTTGTCCTAATCGCATCAACAGGATTGAGTTTTGCAGCAAAAAATGCAGGAATAATTCCGGAAATTAATCCTATTAATGATGAAACCGTTATTGAAAGAATAATATTTCCTTCTGTAAGAATTAATTTCATATCCATCAGATAGGAGCCAATTAAAGTTCCGAAAAATACAAGTACTAAACCAACAAAACCACCAATCAAACATAGAAAGATAGATTCAAAAAGAAATTGTAATAAAATAAAATATCTTTTTGCTCCTAATGATTTTTGAATTCCTATAATATTTGTTCGCTCTCTGACCGATACAAACATAATATTGGCTATACCAAATCCTCCCACAATTAATGAAAATCCACCGATGAGCCATCCAGCTAATGCAAACACTTTGAAAATACTTTCGAAAGCTTTTGCTAAAAGTGTAATTTCTTCAACAGAAAAATTGTCATCAGCCGAAGGCTTTAGTTTTCGGATAGAACGCATAATTCCTATTAATTCATCTTTAAGTTCGTCGTTAGAAACCAATGGTTTTCCTTTTATAATAATCGTTCCATCGTAACGCTCCTTATTAATATCAATAATATTTCTTATAAAATTTACAGGAATTATTACCTGATCATCAGAACTACTTCCTAAATTATCATCGCCTTCTTTTGCAAGTATGCCAATAACTTTCAACTTTCTACCAAAAATTTTTATTTTTTTCCCAATAGGGTCTGTATTATCAAAAAGATTTTCAGCAATTTCGTATCCAATAACTGCAACATTTTTTCCACCATTAGATTCTATAGGCGTAAAATAACGACCATCGAAAAGCTCAATAGAAAGAACTTTATCATAATCCTGAGAAACCCCGATAATTGTAGTGTTTTCAATATTATTGGTTTTAGATTCAACGGTTTTGCTTGTTGAAACAACATAAACTCCATAATCCATTCCGTTGCTTCTTTTTTCTAATTTCTTTAATTCATCAATTTTCACGGTAGGTCTTTTCCAATAATCCCACCAAGGGTAATCAGGATTAAATTCAAACTGAGGCCATTTATGTATAAATATTACATTTTCTCCAAGTGATTCAATGTTTTTACGAACATAATTTTCCATTGAATCAAAAATTGTGAAAACAGAAATAATTGCAAAAATTCCAATAGTAATTCCAAGCAACGACAATATTGTCCTAAGTTTGTTAGCAGCAATTTCATGTAAAGCAAAAAGAAAACTTTCCCTTAATAATTTTAAAAACAACATTTGCTTGTATTTTTATTTTAAATATATTTTGTAAAAATAATTAAACTTTTTTAACAAATTCTTAATAATATATTATCTTGCGTTGTTATTTATTAATAAAATTGCAAATTGAAAAAATCATAAAAAATGAAAAAAATAAAAAATGCCTTGATTTCCGTTTATCATAAAGAAGGATTAGATGTTATTATAAAAAAATTAAACGATTTAGGTGTTAAAATTATTTCAACAGGAGGTACTTATTCCTACATTAACAGTCTGGGAGTAGATGCTGAAACTGTTGAATCAATCACATCATACCCTTCAATTCTTGGAGGCAGGGTGAAAACTTTACATCCAAAAATTTTGGGGGGAATTTTAAACAGAAGAGAAAATGAAAATGATAAAATTCAACTTGAAGAATATGAAATACCTGAAATTGACTTGGTGATTGTTGACTTATATCCTTTTGAACAAACAGTGAAATCAACAAATAACGAAGCTGAAATTATTGAAAAAATTGATATTGGAGGAATCTCCCTGATAAGAGCTGCAGCAAAGAATTTTAAAGATGTTGTTATTATTCCTTCTTCCGAATATTATGGTAAACTGTTGACTCTTTTAAATGAAAAAAATGCTTATTCAACAATTGAAGACAGGAAATTTTTTGCACTACAATCTTTCAATATTTCTTCGCATTACGATACTGCTATTTTTAATTATTTTAATAAAAATGAAGACATTAAAGCTTTTAAACAAAGCATCAATGTTTCAAAAAAACTGCGATACGGAGAAAATCCACATCAAGAGGGATTATTTTTTGGAAACCTAAACGACGTTTTTGACCAACTACACGGGAAAGAAATTTCATATAATAATTTGCTTGACATTGATGCTGCTATCAATCTTATAAAAGAATTTGAAGAAACAACTTTTGCGGTCTTGAAACATAATAATGCTTGCGGGTGTTCATGTAATCCAAAATTGTTAGATGCATGGAAAGATGCTTTAGCCGGTGACCCTATATCTGCTTTCGGAGGTGTGTTGATAACAAACAAAGAAATTGATGCTGAAACTGCTCAAGAAATTAATAAACTATTTTTCGAAGTAATTATATCTCCATCATATCAACCAGAAGCTCTTAATATTTTAAAAACTAAAAAGAACAGAATAATTTTAAAGAAAAAGTCTTATGATTTTTCTTCTAAAGTTTTTAAATCTGCATTAAACGGTGTATTGTTTCAAGATAAAGATATGAAAACAGAAACACCTGACGACATGAAATGTGTTACAAAAAAATCTCCATCAGATAAAGAAAAAGTTGACCTTGCTTTTGCAAACATTATTGTCAAACATTCAAAATCAAACACTATTGTATTAGCAAAGAACAAACAATTAATTGCAAGTGGAGTAGGACAAACATCGAGAGTTGATTCTTTGAAACAAGCTATTGAAAAAGCTAATAATTTTGAAAAAGACCTAAAAGGAGCAGTAATGTCATCTGATGCTTTTTTCCCTTTTCCCGATAATGTTGAAATAGCTCATAAAGCAGGTATTACAGCTGTAATTCAACCGGGTGGTTCAATAAGAGATAATGAATCAATAAAATATTGTGATGAAAATGAGTTATCTATGGTTTTTACGGGAATAAGACATTTCAGACATTAAGATGCATTTTTCCTACCCTTAGTATTTTATAAAGCAAAAATTTGTTTTAAAATTGAAAAATTTTTTATAATTTCGCCTACTTCAAAAACTTTAAAAAACAAAAATAATGGGACTATTTTCCTTTTTGACAAAAGAGATAGCAATTGATTTAGGGACAGCAAATACAATTATCATTCATAATGATAAAGTTATTGTCGATGAACCATCTATAGTTGCTATAGAAAGAAAATCCGGAAAAATTATTGCCGTTGGTAAGAAAGCAATGATGATGCATGGAAAAACCCACGAAAACATCAAAACTATTAAACCTCTACGTGATGGAGTAATTGCTGATTTTCAAGCTGCAGAACACATGATTAGAGAAATGATTAGAATGACTAGTCAAAAAAAATCATTGTTTCCGCCCGCTTTAAAAATGGTTGTTTGTATTCCATCCGGTATTACAGAAGTTGAAGAACGTGCTGTAAGAGACTCTGCCGAACAAGCCGGAGCAAAAGAAGTAAGATTGATTCATGAACCTATGGCTGCTGCAATAGGAATTGGAATAGATGTTCTTGAACCAACAGGAAATATGATTATTGATATTGGCGGTGGAACAAGTGAAATTGCTGTTATTGCTTTAGGTGGAATTGTTAACAATATTTCTATTCGTATTGCCGGTGATGATTTTACTAGCGATATTATTGAGTATATTAGGAAGCAACATAATATGAACATTGGTGAGCGAACTGCTGAAAGAATCAAGATTGAAGTTGGAGCAGCTCTGCCTGATATTGAAAATCCACCACCGGAATTTGCAGTACATGGAAGAGATATGTTAACAGGTATTCCTAAAGAAATTATGGTTAATTATGTTGAAATTGCTCATGCATTGGATAAAACCATTTCAAAAATTGAAGCTGCTGTGCTATCCGCTCTTGAAATGACTCCCCCTGAATTATCTGCTGATATCTTCAAAACAGGAATATATCTTGCTGGTGGCGGCTCATTGCTGAGAGGATTTGATAAACGAATTCATCTTAAAACCAAGCTTCCTGTTCATGTTGTTGAAGACCCACTTAGAGCCGTTGCTCGTGGAACAGGGATTGCTCTTAAAAACTTTGATAAATTTACATTTTTAATAAAATAAGTTTTTTAAAATAAACATTCTTGCTTGGGAATTCGATAAAATAAAATTTGTTTTAAATAAAACTTACTAAAACCTAATGCGTAATTTATTTACCTTTTTATGGAAATATTATTTTGTTTTTTTACTTCTATTTTTTGAAATAATTTCTGCTTATTTAATTGTAGAAAACAATTATTATCAAAAAGCTTCCTATATTAATTCTACTAATAAAATTACTGCTTCATTAATAAAATCTTTTAATAATGTTACCGGATATTTTTCGCTAAAAAAAACTAATAAGCAATTAGCCGAAGAAAACGCAATACTTTATTCAAAATTAGACCAATCTTTTATTATTACCGATAAAAATATTTTCACTGTAAATGACACTATTTACAAGCAACAATATCAATATCTGAACACAAGAGTTATTAAAAATTCCATCAATAAAAGGAATAACTATTTAATGCTTGATAAAGGACAAAACCATGGAATACAAAAAGACATGGGTGTGATTTCATCAAATGGAATTCTTGGAATAATAAAAGATGTATCGAATAATTTCAGTTCCGTAATATCTGTACTTCATAAAAACACAAGGATAAATGCTAAAATCAAAAAGAATAATTTTATGGGAACAGTATTGTGGAATGGACGCAATTACACTAAAGGTACATTGATTGATATTCCGGCACATGTTAAAATTTCTAAGGGAGACACCATTGTTACAAGCGGCAATTCACTAATTTTTCCAGAAGGAGTTTTAATAGGAACAGTTTTAAGTTATAAGATTAATAAAGGTGATAATTTTTATACAATTTCATTAAAATATTCTGTTGATTATGACAATGTTTCATTTGCTTATGTAGTAAATAATTTAATGAAAAACGAACAAACCAAATTACAAGAATCTTTTGAAAATGAATAGACTCATTCTTATAAATATTAGCCGATTTATTATTTTGATACTTGTTCAAGTATTTCTGCTTAACAATATTCAAATTAGCGGATATATAAATCCATATTTATACGTATATTTTATTCTTTTACTTCCTTTTGAAACACCAAAATGGTTACTTCTTACCTCTGCTTTCTTTCTTGGATTAGCAGTTGATATTTTTTCAGACACTATGGGCATGCATGCCGCTGCAACCGTATTTATGGCTTTTTGCAGACCTTCGATTTTAAAAATAGTTTCTTCTCATCGAGAATATGTTCCCGGTATTCATCCAACAATAGGCGACCTTGGATTTAGATGGTTCTTTTTATATTCTTTGATTCTCATAAGTATTCACCATTTAGTTTATTTTTATATTGAAGTATTCAAATTCAGTGAATTTTTACAAACTTCCTACAGAGCAATTATTAGTGTGTTTTTCACTTTATTTTTAACTATAATTTTGCAATATCTATTTTATAAACGAAAAAAATGATTACTGCAAAAAACATAGAAATAATGTCTCCGGTTGGTTCTTATGAATCATTAATGGCTGCAGTGCAAGGAGGTGCTGATGCCGTTTATTTCGGTATCGAAAACCTGAACATGAGAGCAAACTCATCAAAAAATTTCACGATTAATGACCTTCAAAAGATTTCAGCTATTTGTCAAAAGCATAATATTAGAACATATATTACATTAAATACAATCATCTTTGATAATGAGTTAAAACTCATGAAGCAAATTGTTGATGAAGCAAAAGAAAACAATATTTCTGCTGTGATAGCTTCAGACGTTTCCGTTATGAAATATGCTAAAAGCAAAGGTGTTGAAGTTCATATTTCAACACAATGCAACATAACAAACTTTGAAGCAGTTAAGTTTTATTCACAATTTGCTGATGTAATTGTTACGGCTAGAGAACTGGAATTAAAACAAGTTAAAGCAATTATTGACTCAATAGAAAAAGAAGAAATAAAAGGTCCTTCAGGAAAACTTATTCAAATAGAAATTTTTGCTCATGGAGCACTTTGTATGGCTGTTTCAGGAAAGTGTTATTTAAGTTTGGATAATGAAAATTCTTCTGCAAATCGTGGAGCTTGTTTACAAATCTGCCGCAGACCCTATAAAGTTACTGATAAAGACGGAGGAATTGAACTTGAAATTGATAACGAATATATTATGTCTCCTAAAGATCTTTGTACTATCGGATTTCTTGACAAAATACTTTCTACAGGAGTAAGAGTTCTAAAAATTGAAGGAAGAGGTCGCTCACCGGAATATGTAAAAACCGTTACAGAATGCTACAGAAAAGCTGCAAACAGCTATTTTGATAAAACTTATTCTGCAGAAAAAATTAAAGAATGGTTGAAGAAACTTAATTCGGTTTATAATCGAGGATTTTGGGACGGTTATTATTTAGGGGGAAAAATGGGTGAATGGACTAAAAAATATGGTTCACAAGCCACAAAAAAAAAATTATATGTTGGCAAGATAACTAACTATTTCACCAATCTTAAAGTTGCAGAAGTGAAAATTGAAACAAACAATTTAAATATTAATGATGAAATTATTATTCTTGGTCCAACCACAGGTGTTTATGAAACTACTATTTCTGAAATAAGAGTTAATTTGAAAAAAGTAAAAAAAACTATTAAAGGAGAAACATGTTCTATTCCCCTTGAAGAATTAGTTAGAAGAAACGATAAACTCTATAAACTCATAGATTCTGAATTGTGGGAATAAAATTTTAAAAATAATTTTCTACTAATAAATAAATATTAATAATTTTGCACCAAACCAAAAAAAGGGGAATTAGCTCAGTTGGCTAGAGCGTTTGACTGGCAGTCAAGAGGTCATCGGTTCGACTCCGATATTCTCCACTTTATAAGTCAAAGCTTTAGCAGGTTTGCTTGCTAAAGCTTTTTAGTTATATGCTAACAAATGTGCTAACAAAGCATCATCTTAAGTAATAATATTAAACACACACATCAAATATCCATCTTAATTCTTTTTTTATTCAAAATATTCTTCAAATTCATCTCTTAAACGGTCATTATCTCTGACTATCCAACGTTTAAAAGCTGTAAAGTTTGACGCCCTGTTCAAGTGTCCCCTAATCTTTATTAAAAAGTACTGTTTGTCATCATCTGTATTAGTGTCCTGAAAGTAGTCAATTAAATCTTGTTGGAAATCTCTTATTTCGTCAAGCAGTTTATCCTTTAAATTTGCAGCCTCTATCTTCTTTAGTTTTGTCGTGCCGTTGTAAACTGCAATTAACAAGTCTTTTGTTGTCCTTGTCTTTTCATTGTTAGCTATCGTTTCAATTTCTACAGTTTCAAAAGGGAAAGGTTTAAATATGTATTTAATATCTGTGTCCACATTATCAGATTCTACCGTACAATTTAAAATATTGTCATAGTTGCCAAGTTTTGTGTTATTGCAATGACCACAAGACCAAAATAAATTTTTCCAATCAAATTTTAAATCTTTATTTCCTAAGTGCGGTATAAAATGTTCAACATTAATTGTCTCAGGCTCTTTATATTCGCAGATGTAACATTTATTTTTAAAATCATTTTTTATTCTTTCAAGTACATTGTCACATTTATAGTCACCATTAAGTTTTTCTTTTTCCGCTAACAAACAAGGTGGCTCCGGTTCTGATTTCTTGAAGTGTACCATCTATTTTTTACTATCTTTTTTAGGTAAATTCTGTAGTTCAATTTGCTGAAGTTTTACCATAAGTTCATTTGATAGGTATTTCGGTGCATGAACAAAGTAATTTCGTAAGTGCTTTAATTCATCTTTTTCATCTGGTTTAAGTTTGTCCGTAGATGCAAGCTTTTCAAAACGTAGAATATTATTTTTTACTTGCTCAGAATATTTGTCGGTATTAAAGTAGCTCTCAATTAGTGCATCATATGAATAAGCAGAAAGGTCTTCTGTGACTATTTCTTCTTCTAAATCGCAAATAACAGCATTAGGTATTGAAGATAGTACAAATGGAGAATGAGTAGTTATAATGAATTGTATCTTAGGAAAAAAATCAATCAAAAATGGCAAAACTTTCTTTTGAAGGTCAACATGCAAATGAGTTTCAATCTCATCAATTAGAACTACACCTTGTAGATCGTAAGCTCTTGCTCCATGACCTTCCATTCTGAGCAATAACTCAGTTGCAATGCTAATTATTGCAGAGTACCCGTCAGCAAGGGTATTAAAAGTAAAGGGTAGTTTGTTTCCTTCAATAATATCAAAGTTATAACTTTTACGGTTGAACTTAAGTATTAATTTTGGTGATTGAAATAAAATTTGTAGCCTTTTTTCAAAGCGAGTGAACCAATCGTCTATTTGACGCACAATCTCCATTTCTCCATCATCTCTTGCAAAAGACCTGTCAGCTTTCATGTTCACTATATATTGAATAAAGTCTTTATTTACTTTTTCAGCTATTGAATATTTTGTTTTGAGATTTACTTTAGTAATACTTGACGGGACTATTAAATTGGTATGTCTTTTAGCATCAAAATAGGCTATAAGGTAATCTCCAGATAAAGTAGCAAAGTTAACTTTTTTGTAATTTTTAAAATGAACTTCAACACTGCCAAACATATTAAACCATTTTTTTAAGTCATTTAAATAGTTTTGTTGTGCTTCTATATTAGCGTTAATTTGATCTTCTTCTTGTGGGGATTCTTTAAAAAATTCTTTCCTTTTCTCTTTTTGAGTTGTTAAATCCTTTATTGATTTTTTTTGATTTTTTAGTTCTTGCATTTGGTTTTCATAAGCACCGTAATTTCCGTTATCTACTTGTTGCAAAAATATATTTAAATCGTTTAACAAACTTGTTTTACCACTTCCGTTTTTCCCTGTGATAATTAAATGTTTTCTTTCTTCATTAGATAATGGAATAGTCAGGTCAAGAATGTTTCTTGACTCTTTGATATGAATTTTCGATATGTAAATTTCTCTCATATTTGTGTGTTTTTATCTAAAATTCAACTATGTATAAATACTTTCTCTTTTTTTCTTGTATGCTTTAAACTGCTTTCACTCATCTCATCTACCCCATCCCGTCAATAAAAGTATCTACGAAGTTAATAATTTTAGATGTTAAAAAAATATTTAATTGTGATAAATAATTTCTTATTATTTTTTGCAAACTAAAAAGACATAGAAAATAAGAAGAAAAGACAACTCATTTTACTAACAAATTTGTTTTAAAAAGTGTAAAGAAATTTTTTGGAAGAAATTAAACAATTATCAGATAGAGGTAATTTTTGTTTCGGAAGATTTATATATAATACTAATAATTATATCTTTTAATTTTTTGTGTACGAAATCATCTTTAATCACGTAATCAAAAGCACCTAATTTAATTGCTTTAAGAGCAATATCT
>CAYLPA010000034.1:0-20525 GCA_964385385.1 uncultured Saprospiraceae bacterium
GACACAAATAACTTATATGATATTTCCATATTTTTTTCAATATAGATATTTACCTACCCGCAAAAGCACTTCGGGACTTAAACACAAACTTACATGATTAAAAATTCATGTGAGTAATAGTTCTGTAAGTAGTTACTTGTGTTCTCTACTAATAATAATTTATTTTCTTATTTATTTTTATTAAAATTTCAAAAATGAAAAAAATTGTTATTATATTTTTATTAATATTTACTTTTATCAATATTTCCTTCTCACAAATTTATTACGGAAACGATGCTGAAAATCTTTTTCAGGGAAGTCAAATTGTAAAAATCAAAGAAGGAAATTCTCTTCCTGAATATATAAAGTTCAGAGCCGGAAGTGAAATAATTTTCAATAAATTCGAATCATGGCTTTTTAAATCCTTTAATTTCTCTGATGAAATTGAGATACAATATTTAAACACAGAAATTGATAATTTGGGTTTTACACATTATAGATGCAAACTCAAATTCAATAATATTCCCATTCGCAATTCTATGTTTATAATCCATGTAAAAAACAATAAGGTTTATGCATTGAATGGCACTTTTTTTTCAAATATTAAACCAACGAATACTATTTCTTTAAGTGAGTCTCAGGCTCTATCAATAGCTCTTTCGTCGGTTAATGCCGAAAAATACAAATGGGAAATGCCTGAAGAAGAAATTTTCATCAAAGAATTTGAAGATAATCCAAACGCTACATTTTATCCAAAAGGAGAAATAGAAATTCTTACAGATAAAAATTCAGGAAGCCATCGTTATTCATATAAATTTGACATTTATGCTGATAAACCCCTAAGTCGTTCAGATATTTATGTTGATGCTTCAAATGGGAATATCCTTCTTAAAAATGATAAAATTCATATTGCCGACTCAATAGGAACAGCAGTTACAAAATTTTCCGGAAATAGAAACATAACTTCTGATTACAATAACTCAACCTATAGACTAAGAGAATCGGGAAGAGGAAACGGTATTGAAACTTATGATATGAACACCGGAACAAGCTATGGAAATGCTGTAGATTTCACTGATGCAGATAATTACTGGAATAATATTAATGCACAAAAAGATGAAGTTGCAACTGATGCCCATTGGGGTATGGAAATGACTTATGATTACTATTGGAACATTCATAACAGAAACAGTATAAATGGCACCGGATATAAGCTAAGAAGCTATGTACATTATGATGTAAATTATGCTAATGCTTTCTGGAATTCGCAATTTATGACTTTCGGAGATGGTAACAGCTCGTGGCAACCCTTAGTTTCTCTTGATATTGTTGGACATGAAATCACTCATGGACTTACAGAGTTCTCCGCAAACTTAGATTATGCTTATGAGTCAGGTGCTTTGAACGAAGGATTTAGTGATATTTTCGGAACATCTATAGAATTTTATGCAAAAGGTTCTCAGGGAAACTGGCTAATAGGAGAAGATATTGGTACTGCAATGCGCTCAATGGCGAATCCAAATTCTAAAGGAGACCCTGACACTTATTTAGGAAATTATTGGTATGCCGGGTCAAATGATAATGGAGGAGTTCACACAAATATGGGTGTGCCTTCATACTGGTTTTATTTGCTTTCTCAAGGTGGAACAGGAACAAACGACAACAATGACACCTATTCTGTAACAGGTATTTCTATTGACTCAGCTGCTACTATCGCATTCCGATTGTTAACTGTTTACTTAACTAATACATCTCAATTTTCAGATGCAAGATTTTATTCAATTATTGCAGCAAACGACCTTTTTGGAAATTGTTCACCACAAGCTCAGGCTGTAACAAATGCCTGGCATGCTGTAGGTGTTGGAAACGCATACGTCTCGGGTGTTCACGCCGATTTTTCTGCTGTTGTAAAAAGCTTTTGTGCTCCTCCGGCAATTGTTAATTTTACTAATCTTAGTAATAATGCTTCAAATTTTCATTGGGATTTTGGTGATGGGCAAACAAGTACACAAGTAAATCCAAATCATACTTACTCAAATTTTGGATCATACACAGTAAAACTTATTGCTGATGGCTTATCCTGCGGTTTGGATTCAATTGTTAAATCAGAATATGTTAGTATTGACACAGCAAATCCTTGTGTTGTTTTTATGCCTCTTACAGGTTCCAGTCTTCAAACAACATGCGATGGTGTACTTTACGATTCTGGTGGTCCTTCAAATTATCAGAATAGCACGAACGTAAAAACAACTATTTCTCCCTCGGGAGCATCACAAATAGTTTTAACATTCTCTACTTTTAGCTTTGAAACAGGTTTTGATTATCTTCATATTTATGATGGTGCTAATGTTAATTCACCATTGATTGGAAGCTATGATGGAAGCACTTTGCCAAATGGAGGAACAATAACATCAACAGGCGGAGCCCTTACTTTAGTTCAAGAAACCGATAATGGACTTACTGATGAAGGTTTTATTGCAAGCTGGTTATGTCAATATCCAACTGCTGCTCCTGTAATAAATTTTATCGCATCAGATACAGTTAGTTGCAGTGGCGAAATTAAGTTTATTGACAAATCTTTAAATGGACCTATTTCATGGTTATGGGACTTTGGCGATGGAAATACTTCAACTTCTCAACATCCAAAACACATCTATAGTGTAAGTGGAATTTATTCTGTAAAACTTGATGCTATAAATATTATTGGAATGAATTCCTTAACCAAAACAAATCTTATAAATATTAATATTCCTGAAACGCCCATTGCTCCATCACAAGCAAAATGTGATTCTGGAGTTTTTGTTCTTAATGCTTCAATAAACACAGGCAAACTAATGTGGTATGATGCTCAAGCAGGAGGAAATCTTATTGATACCGGAGCAATCCTTACAACACCTTTGCTTACTCAAACCTCAACATATTATGTTGAGAATATTATTGAACAAGCAATTCAAAGTGTTGGAAAACCTAATAATGCAGGTGGTGGTGGAAATTTAAACTATAATCAGTCATTAATTTTCGATACTTATAAACCAATAATTATAAAATCCGTTAGAGTTTTTGCCAGTAGTGCCGGAACAAAAAATATAAAACTTAAAAATTCTAATGGAGCAACATTAAAATCTAAAACTGTCAGTGTTCCAAGTGGCAGTAGTAGAGTTGAATTAAACTTTTACGTTCCCGTTGGAGATGACTTTAAACTTGAAGGTCGTAATCTTTACAGAAATAATAGTGGGGTAAGCTATCCTTATGAAATTTCAGGTTTAGTTAAAATTAAATACAGTAGTGCATCAAACAATCCTACTAACTATTACTATTATTTTTATGATTGGGAAGTAAAAGAGCCGGAATGCACGAGTACAAGAGTTGCTGTTACAGCATACATTGCTCAGGCACCACCTCAATCTAACTATACTTACACCAGCTACGACCCAAGAATTGAATTCAGTGACCAGACAACTAATCCCGGGCTTTGTTATTGGGATTTTGGAGATGGAAATTTCTCAAATATGTCAAATCCAACTCATACTTATTCTGCTAATGGAACTTACACAGTTAAACAAGTTGTTGATAATGGATGTGGAAAAGACTCAACTACACAAACGATAAACATTGTTGCTACAGGAATTAATAAAATAAAAGATTTTGTTAATATCTCATTATACCCAAATCCTACTTTTAATAACATTTTTATTAATTTTGGCACTCAAGAATCAATGGATTATAAAATCAGAATTAATAATATAACAGGACAGAATTTATTAAATTTTGAATTAGATAATTTTATAGGAATTCACGAAGTAAAACTCAACAAATTTAAAAAAGGAATTTACTTTGTCAGAATTTCAAGCAGTAAAATTACTATAACTAAGAAAATAATTATTCAATAAATATTTGCACAAAAAACATGAAGAAAATTGCACTAATAACAAGTTTTATAGCTTTGAGTTTTTATATTTCAGGGCAAAATAGCATTATAAATTTCAGTAATAATCTTAGAAATGACAACAATGTTATAAGAAGTTTTAATGATTTAGGCTTAGATGGAATTCAAATTGAATATAATTTCCATGGAGCAAATGTTGCTAAAAAAGAAGTTGATGGCAAAGTTTATTCTTATTTAAATATCAAAGATTTTTCAAAACTCAAAGAAGTTGGAAAACCTGCCCTACCCTGCCATAATGATATTATTGCAATTCCTTTAGGAGCAGATGTAAAAATTAAAATTATTGACATTGAATATAAAGAGTTTAAAAACTATTTGATTCACCCTGCTCTGCAACCGGCTACAGATACTAAAGGTGCAAAAGAGCCGGATTTTGAAATTGATGAAGACTTTTACAAACAGGATGTTTATTATCCTGCAACTCCCGTTAAAATAACTGAAATTCAAAAATTACGGGAAATATCAATGGCAATAGTTGAGATAAGACCCGTTCAATATAATCCTGCTCAAAAGAAAATCAGAACAATCTCAAGAATTAAGTATGAAATAGAATTTTTAGGAGCATCAAAATTTATTGAAGTTTCAAATCATTCAGAATATTTCAAAAGTATGCTTCCAAATTATTTCCTTAACGGACAAAGCATAAAAAAAGAAATAAAAAATACCGAAGTAAAAAATCAACAATCAACGCCCAATTCAGCAAAAAATTATATCATCATAACTCACACAAATTACTTGCAAGCAGCAGAAGATCTTGCACAATGGAAAAGACAATTAGGATATAGCGTTGAAATTTTTTCAGCAGCAAACTGGACAAGCTCAAGTGTCAAAACTATTATACATTCAAAATATCAAAGCTGGACACCTAAACCCGATTTCTTTGTTATTATCGGTGACCATGGTGATGTTCCGGGAGAAATCCTTACGGGCTCTTATGGAAATTTTGCATCCGACCTATATTATGCATGTATGAATGGAAGTAACGATTATGTGCCTGATATGGCTAATGGGAGAATTTCTGTAACAAGTCTTACGATGGCAAATACTGTTATCCAAAAAATAATTAACTACGAAAAACATCCTGTAAACGACACAACAATATATAGGAAAGCTCTACATGCTGCTTACTTTCAACATGCTGGCAGTGGGTATGCACAAAGACGTTTTGCCCAAACAGCCGAAGATGCAAGAAATTATATGGACACATCACAGAACTTTAATATTGAAAGGGTTTATGTTACAGGAAATAGTGTAACTCCACTTTATTGGAACAACGGCAATTACTCAGCAGGTGAACCTTTACCTTCATATTTAAAAAAACCAACTTTTCCATGGAACGGAAATGCCAGTCATATTAACGCAGGCATAAATAATGGAGTTTTATATGTTCTTCATCGCGACCATGGAAGTATTAACGGATGGGGCGATCCTGCTTATAATAAATCAAATATTAACAGCTTAAATAACGGAATAAAAACCCCGATTGTTTTCAGCATAAATTGCTTAACAGGAAAATTTCTTGAGCCGGAATGCTTTTCAGAATGTTTCCTTAGAAAATCAGATGGTGGAGCCGTAGGTGTTTTCGGACATGGTGAAGTAAGTTTAAGTGGCTATAATGATGGACTTTCTTTAGGATTAATTGACGCAATATGGGCAAATCCGGGATTGGTTCCAAACTTTACAGGTAGTGGAGGAATTAGCAATCCCAATCTTTCATCTCATACAAGTATTGCTACAATGGGTTATGTAAGAAATCAAGCCCTTATTAGAATGGGTGAAACTTGGGGAATTCACAAATATACAAGCGAACTGTTTAATTATTTTGGTGACCCGGCTATGAAAATATGGACTGATGTTCCTACTTTAGTAACAGCAACAAACAGTGACACTATTCAATGCGGAAACGACTCAACTTTTGCTGTTTCAAACTGCACTTGTCTTGATGCCATCGCAACACTTGTTGTTGATGATGAATTGGTAGGAATAACTCAACTTGTTAATGGATATGGGATAATAAACTTTCAACCAGTTGCAGGTAGTATGGGTATATTAACAATTTCAAAACACAATTATAAACCTTACGTTGATACAATTGTTATTGCAGGTGGATGTCCTAAATCAAGATTTACAATAGGACCTAGCAAATTTTGCATTGGCGACAGCATAACTTTCACTAACGCTTCATCAGGAACTATCACAAGTTATTTATGGAACTTTGGAAACGGAGCTGTTCCGGCAACAGTAAATACCATAGGACCTCAAACAATTGTTTACTCAACAAGTGGGACAAAAACAATAAGCTTAACCGTAAGTGGACCAAATGGCAATCAAACTTATACACAAGATATTAATATTGACCAATATTGTAAATATTTAGTTCCTGCAAGCAACAATGAAATAATTATTAAATGTTCCGGAAGATTATACGATAATGGTGGTACAGGAGACTATTCTAATAATACTGATGGTTCAGTAACTATCAATCCTTTTGGGGCATCAACAGTAACATTATATTTTAATTCATTTTCTTTTGAATCAGGATATGATTATTTAAAAATTTATGATGGACCAAACACATCAAGTACATTGATAGGAAATTATGACGGAACATCTTTACCAAATGGAGGAATAATAAATTCATCAGGAAGTTCTATTACTATCAGACAAATTACTGACCAGGGATTAACAATGCCCGGCTTTGAACTTGATTGGATTTGTAATATGCCTAATTCTGCACCCTCTTCTAATTTTAAAGTATCCGATTCGGTAAGCTGTCTGGGAATAATTGACTTCACTGACCAATCATCAAATGGTCCTTCAAGTTGGGCATGGAATTTTGGCGATGGCAATTCTTCTGTACAACAAAATCCAACATACACCTACACCACAAGTGGACTTTATAACGTCAAACTTATTACTACAAACTCTTTTGGTTCAGATTCTATAACAAAAAACGGCATAGTTACAATCAACATCCCGGCTATACCTGTTGTTCCACCAGCCGGAAGATGCGGCACCGGAACAGTTACTATAGAAGCTTCAATTGCAGGAATGGGAACAATTTGTTGGTACGATTCATTAAGTAGTGGAACTTTACTTGATACAGGTTTAACTTATATAACTCCTGTTTTAACTTCTCCAAGCACAACAAGCTATTATGTTGAAAACAACTTTGGGGGCACTCCAAAATCCGGTGGAAAAACAGATAATACAGGTAGTGGCGGTTATTTGAACTCAGCACATTATCTCGTTTTTGACTGTTTTAAAGCGGTTAAATTAAAATCAGTAAAAGTCTATGCTTCAGGAAGCAAAAGCAGAACAATAACTCTTAGAACATCATCAGGTAATGTTATTCAATCTAAAACTGTTTATGTACCATCGGGGCAATCCAGAGTTGAATTGGATTTTAATATTCCTGTTGGAGTTAACTTAAGGCTTGCTGCTGCATCTAACTCAAATTTATATAGAAATACTAACACCAGTAGTAGTATTAATTTTCCATACATAACTCAAAATATTCTTAGTATAAAACATAGCAGTGCTTCAAGTAATCCTACAGGATATTATTATTATTTTTATGATTGGGAGATAATAGAAGAATCTTGTAAAAGTATGAGAATACCAGTGAATGTTGTTGTTTCAGACAGCTTGAAACCTATGGTTGATTTTTCATTTATTAACAATGAACCGGATGTCAACTTCACAAATAGTGTTGCTTATGAAGACAGTGTTTTGTGGAATTTTGGCGATGGAAATATGTCAACTTTGGAAAATCCAACCTATGTTTACTCTGCTAACGGAACTTATAATGTTAAGCTAATTGCTTATAACGATTGCGGAATAGATTCAATAACAAAGCAAGTAACTATTGTTTCAACTTCAATTAATAATTTGTCAAATTTTGATGAATTAAAAGTTTATCCAAATCCTGCTCATAATAAAGTTAATATTGAATTTAATTCAACAGAAAATCAGGATTTAGAAATTTTTTTAATAGATATGCTCGGACAAATATTATGGAAAGATGAACTATCAAACTTTGAAGGTAAATATTCCCAACAAATTAATTTAAACAAATTCGCAAAAGGAGTTTATTATATTAAAATATCTTCAAAAAGCGGAGCAACTGTTAGAAAATTAATTTATTATTAAATTAATATTGAGCTTTTTTAATATTATTATTATATTTGTCTGTTCAAGTGTGTTTATAATTATTTTATAATAAGTAAGAATACTTAGTGGTCTATACAGGTATCCTTAATACAGATTATATATCAGATTAATTTGTTAACATTTCATTATAAATACCAAAAAATTCACACTTGACACAATTGATAGTATTATGAGTTGACGTAATTAAAAACAAAAGACATGAAACAATTCCTTTTTTCTTTTCTTTTAGTTTTGACATACATAATTGGACAATCTCAACCAATTATTAATAGTACAAGTTTTACATATTCTACAGGAAATAAAATTATCCTTAAATCTTCTATTTTTCTAGATACAATTCAAATCGGTTCAAATATAATTTGGGATTTTTCAAACATAATTCCAACCAACACAGACACTGTTGAATTTGCTATTTTAGACTCTTTGTGCAATGGTGATTATTTACAAGGTGGGTATTATTATGGCAAATACCCAAAATCCAATATTCATCTACATAACATTAATATTAATAGCGTTTACAACTATCAAATTTCATCAAATGGTTTTTATTATGAAGGAGGTGGTAATTGCAACAGTTATCACGGTATTTATACTAGATTAAAAAAGATTATGGAATTTCCATTTACATATAATTCGTCATTTACTGATTATTATGAAGGAGTTGTTTTAGGAGGTTGGCCATATTATAACATGCATGGAAGTGATAGTGTTATAGCAAATGCTTATGGAACTTTAATTTTACCATCACAATCATATTCAAATGTTTTAAAATTAAGAACTATCGATAAATATGTTAATGCTCCTCCCTATAATCCTTCTACAACTATTACAGATACTTGGTACTGCCCTCCTATTCCCTTTCCAATATTGGAAGTAAAAAATCAATATGCTACGTTCATTTCTGAATTTTTAACTGATTTGGAATTCTATAAACCTTCAACAAAACTTATTAAAATATATCCTAATCCATCAAAAGGAATATTTACTATCGAAGCAAAAGATATTCAATCATATAAAATTACAAATATTAGCGGACAAGTTATTTCCACTTATTATAACTCAAAGTCATCTTATGAGTATCAGCATAGAATTGATTTGAGTAATCAGTCAAAAGGAGTTTATTTTATCCAACTACAATCCAAAAATAAACCAGTTTATAATTCAAAAATTATTAAACTATAGTGTTATGAAAAAGTTATTAATAATTCTTATTTCATTATTGCCCATGTTTGCAATAAGTCAGGATTATAAACTCTTTAATGTTAACTCTAAAAAAGCATACATCAATATTCCTCAGGAAGATTCGACATGGTGTATAGCATTTGATTCAGCAAAAACTGTTGGTTCAGATTCTGTATTCTACAATTATTTAGGACTAAATGGAACAATAATGGGTGATCCTTCATGTCTTTTTTGGGGTTATCCAATATGCATTGAACAAAGCAAACCATCATGGATAGGATTTAAATCTTTAACTGACAACAATAAGAGATACAGTTTTATTACCAATAAAAATGATACTTTAAAATTTGATTTTAATCTTTCAATCGGTGACACCTCAGTATTTTATCAAGATTCAACACAAATTTTTAAAATTATCTACAAAAATATTATTGATACGACTATTCTTTCAATTTCAGATTCAGTACAAATTTTCATGGTTCTTCATACAGATAATTCAGGTAATATTCTCAATTCTTCACTACAAGGAATGAAGATTATTATAGGTAAATCAATGGGATTAGTTTGTTTCTTCAGAATTGATAAATTTCCACAAGTACTTCAAGCGGTAGAGCTAATTGGAAATACTTCACCAGAAGCAGGGTTGACAAAGATAAATTCTGTAACAGTTCATGACCATCATGTTGGTGATGAGATACAGTTCTACGATTATTACGCTAGCTCAGGTCCAAATCATGAGAATCGGTATATCAAATACTATTTTCTTAATCGAACTGATAGCCTAGATAAAGTTGTTTACAATGTAAAAAGAGAAATTATTGATTTAATTAGCTTAACTCAGAATATTGACACAATTGAATTATTGTATATGACAAGTTGGAAAATATGTGAAATACCTTTTGATGGTGTTAATGGTATGTATATTTTAAACGATATTAGTTTAACAAAATCTGATTATTGTGGATTTAAATTATGGACTATAAAAAGAATACCTATGGAAAGAGTATATTGCTTAATAAGCAATTGTTGGGGGAACTATGATACACAAGGACCTCCATTAATGGGCCACTCTATTCAAGTTTGCGGTCTTGGAATTTATGATATGAATCTTAGTGTATTTTCTGGACCATCTCCTCCATATGGTTCTACTTCCAAAAGAAATATTGTTTACTTTAAAAAAGATGGGATTACTTGTGGCAATGAAGTTCATGTTGGAATGGAGGATGAATCACAATATACGAATTATGAATTTAAAGTTTATCCTAATCCAGCTCATAATAATGTTAATATTGAGTTTAATTCAACAGAAAATCAGAATTTAGAAATTTCTTTAATTGATATGCTCGGACAAATATTGTGGAAAGATGAACTATCAAACTTTGAAGTAAAATACTCTCAACAAATTAATTTAAACAAATTCGCAAAAGGAGTTTATTATATTAAAATATCTTCAAAAAGTGGGGCAACTGTGAGGAAGTTAATTTATTATTAAAATAATTAATAGCAGTTGTTATTTAGCTTTCAAACTCAGAAGCTCCATAAGTTTATTCCTTTTACCCGAAGCTATCATAACTTCTGATTTATCGGACATGACAAGAGAACCTGCTTTTCCTTTGCGATAACTAATGATATGTCTTAAGTTTACTAAGTTTGATTTGTGAACTCTCATAAAACCATAATCAGATAACTGCTCTTCAATTTTTTTCAGAGTCTTGCTAATTAGCTTGGAAGAGCCATCTGTAAAATGAAATCTTGTGTAGTTATCTACACCCTCACATCTGATAATCGTACCAATTTCTAAAAGGTCAAAGCCAAATTGATGAGGAAACATAAATTTGTTTGTCTGAGCTGCATCATAGTTTTTCGCCTTATTAAAATTGTCGAGAATCTTCTGACCGGACAACCTGTTTTTAACTTCTTCAACAGCTTTAATAAGTTCTTCGATATCCAATGGTTTCATAATATAATAGGCAGCCTGTTTGTTCAAAGCTTCAACTGCATAATCGCTGTATGCTGTAACAAAAACAATTTCAAAATCATTTTTGCCAACTTTCTCAATCAGGTCAAAAGCATTTCCATAAGGCAATTCAATGTCTAAAAACAGAAGCTCAACATCATTATTGCGGATAGCCACAATTGCTTCATCAATATTTGAAGCAGTAGCAACAACACTAACATCGGGACAGTATTTTTGCAAATATGCTTCCAGAGTTTCCCTTGCCGGAAGTTCATCTTCAACTATAATTGCTCTAATTTTCATATTAATTTTTAATATCAGGAATTAATAATGTAACTTTTGTTCCTTCCTGCTTATCATTTATGTCTTCGATATTCAATTCAATATTTTGTTTGTACAATTTATTAAGTATTTCCAAACGTTTCTTAGTGTTCATTATACCTTTTGATTTATTCTTTTTCTGGTTTTCGGTTTTAAGCTCTTGAGATTTTGCCCTTCCGATTCCATTGTCTATTACTTCAACTTTTAATTGAGATTCTTCCTTTTTTATCTCAACTTTCAAAAATCCATCTTTCTCTTTATACCTTAGACCATGCCACACAGCATTTTCAATATATGGCTGAATTAACATTGGAGGTATTCTGAATTCATCTGGATTAATATTTTTGTCAACTTCAAAACTATATTTGAATTTATCAGCAAAACGGATATTTTCGAGTTCGAGATAGGATTGCAAAAGTTCTATTTCATTTGATAAAGGAATAAAGTCATGGTCTGAATTTTCTAAAATACTTCGAATTAATCTTGAAAATCTGGCAAGATATTTATTGGCATTTAACTCATCGTTTTTAGAAATAAAACTATTTACGGAATTTAAAGCATTAAAAATAAAATGCGGATTCATTTGTGCTCTCAAGGATTTTAGGTCGAGAAAAAGATTATGTTTTTTCTGTATCCGAATTCTCTGATAAGCACTGAACAAAGCAAAAATTAGAAGTAAAACAATTATAAAAAGAAGTATTATAAAATTCCTTTGATACTTATTACTTTTTGTTGTTAACAACTGATCTTTTTCCATTGATTGAATTTGGATATCATACAATTGTTTATCCTGTTCCATCATTACAATTCGGTTTTGATTGTCGGAAAGTTTTTTTGAGATGTCAATTACTTTATTAATCTCATTTTCTTTAATCCTGTATAATTCATCAACAAGTGCAACATAAGCTTTATAGCTTTCTATAGCTTTGTTCCCCTGTCCCAATTCTGCATAAGTTTCGGATTGTGTTTTTGCTGCTTCAATTTTAAACTCAATACCAATTTTTTCTTGTTCTAATTTTTCATTCTTTTTTATGAATTCAAGAGCATCTTTAGACTGATTTTGGGTGTTTAAAGTTTGGGCTATATAAGTGTTATTTCTGTATGATTCTTCAGCAACATTGATGTCTTGTTTTTTTAATACTTCACTATTATTATCCAGAATTTCACTAATTGAACTACGTGATTTAATTTCCTTTTTATACATTCTATTAGATGCATAAAAATCAGCAAGCCGGTTTTGTGATTCCAGTTGAAGCTTTCCGTTGGCAGTTGTATTTGATTGAACATTTGCTTCATTTAAGTAACCCAATGCTGCATTATCTTTCTTTTGTGTTAAAATATTGGCGATTTTAAGTTTGATTTCAGTGTTCTTATCAACCTCAGCCAGTCTCTTTGAAAGTTTGTCTGCTTCCTTGAAATTCTTTAAAGCTAAATCAACATTAGAAAGAGAATAATTATTATCTCCTAAACCTTCGAGAATACTTAATTTTTCACGCTTATCAATTTTATTTTTAAGAAGAAGATTATATATTTTAATACTTTTTTCATGTTGTCCGGCTTTGTAGAATTGTTGTGCTGCAATCAAATAATTGTCAAAATATTTAGAATTACTAACGCCAAAAAGCTCAGCACTTTTTTTATAATTAATAGCAGCAAGGTCATGTTGTTTATAAAATTCATAATAAGCTCCTAATACTGCAAAAGTTTCTGCCTGTTTAATTTTGTCTTTTTTTTCTATTGAAAGAATCATCGCCATTTCAATATAATCAAAAGCTTTTTCGGGATTATTTTTAAGACTTATGCTAACAGAATCAAGGAGCTTGTCAATATCCGAATAAGAATAATTATTTACTCTCTTAAACGATTTATTCTGCATTACTGAATTATTTTGCGAATAAATATTCGAAATAATAATTAATAAAAACAGCAGCGTATATATGAGCTTTTTAAACATGAACTTTGATTTTTAAAAAAGTAAAAGTAATAAATATTTTTTAGTATTTCTTCAATTTTAGAGCTTCTATCTAAACAGAAAGCAGCTTTGCCTAATCGTATAACAGCTTTAGATAATTCGTTTCTGAGCTATCCTAAATTTAATATTTGGTTGTCATCCAGACGGACAAGTTTTGTTACGCTATCATTCAATTATCTTCATTATTTCCTTGCATCAATAAAATACCCTTTTCCCTAAATCGAAAGCCGCACTTCCTAAATGTGTCTTTTTTTCGACTTAATAGCATAGTAGTTTTGATTTAAAATTCGAAAAGAAATTAAATTATTAACTAACCTAAAAATTAAACATCATGAAAAAAAACATTTTATTATTTATCGGAATCTTTACAGTTATTAGCATGCAAGCACAATACAACTTGGACAACCTTCAACCAAAATACAGGGAGTTGAGAAGTTCTAACGACAATATTATAAAGATATATCCGATTAAAGCCAACAAAGTATTTACCGATGTTCATAAAAACATTAGTAAGTTTGAAAATCTCGAAAATGCAATAAAAGAAAATAAAATCAGAATAACAGAAGTAAGTTCTTCGGGAACAGTCAACACTTTGTATGCTGAAAACATTTCGAAAGACACATTGTTTTTAATGGCAGGAGAAATTGTTAAAGGAGGAAAACAGGATAGAATCATAGGTTCGGATGTGATAATTCTACCCAATGAAAAGAAAAACATCTCTGCATATTGTGTTGAAAGAGGAAGGTGGAGTACTAAAAGTTCAGGGAATCAATTTGATGGTTATTCCAACGGAGTAAGTCAAAATGTTAGGAAAGCAGCAATAGTTAATAAGAACCAATCGGAAGTATGGTCAAATGTCAGCCAGGTTAATTCAAAAAATAAAGTTAGCTCAAGTACTGGAGCTTATACAGCTTTAGAAAAATCAAAAGATTATAATGATAAATTGAAGAAATATCTCAATGTTTTTAAATCTGCCTGGAATAATGACCCAACGGTTGTCGGGATGATTGCCGTTTCCGGCGATAAAGTGATTGGTTGCGATATTTTTGCTACTCATGATATTTTTGTGAATGCTTACAACAACCTTTTGCATTCGTATATTACTGAAGCAATTTCTAATGGTGCACCAATTACTATTACTTCGAACGAAATTAATAAGTATCTCGAAGACTTCCTTAAAGATGAAAGCAATCAGGAAAATTCCTTGAACAATAAAGGAGAATTATTTAAATATAACAGCAGCAAACTGCATCTTTCAGTTTTTTAATTCTTTTCTATTGAAAAATAGATTTGTGTTAGAAAAACCTGTGATTAATTGCAGGTTTTTTTTTCATTATAAATTTATGATATTTCTTTACCTTTGGAAAAAACAATTAACTTATGAAAGTTTAATTTAACACTGATTAAAGATGACAAAACAACTAAATATTACTGTAGGGATTTTATATTTAATATTTATGGGAATTTTTCTTTTCGGAGTTTTTTCAAAACCTGAAATAAGTTTTCTTAAAGTATTAATTGGTTCTATTGGTCTTATAATTCCATGGCTAATATGTTTAATAAACGCTTTTAAGAAAAAAATGGGAGGATTATGGATTTGGTTTCTGTTTTTCATGGGAGGAATTGCAATTCCTATTTATCTATTCACAAATAAAAACAATTAATTATTAATTAAGAAACAACCCACCCCACCATTGTAAATTCCAGACCAGATTCTTGTAATTTTTTATTTTAGCTCTTTAAAATAATTAATTCTTTAAAATATTTTTTCTACCTTTGGAAATATTAATGCTTTTTTTCATAATGAAGATTGTTTGAAAAAAAAGGGTTAATTGTGTTTATTTTCAAGTTATGTGTAAGCTTAAAACTATGGCGAATTAATTAATATAAAACATCAACATTATGAATAAGAAAGAATTTTTAATAAGCCTTATGATTTATATTCCTTTGGGGGCAATTTTGACTTATATTAATTATGACTCTTCAAAAGATAATCTAAACAATGCCATAATTTTTGGATTTATTGGAGCACTTGCAGTATTTTTTGTACCATTCATATTTAAAAAACTAAAAAAGAAAGCAGAATAAGACAAGAAACTTTTAATAAACCCAATTAAAAAATGATAAAATTGGCAAATAATAAATTAAAAAAGCCTACACACAACACCCAACCCATCCATTAGCGATTTTTTAAAAATTTGTAAATTCCAAACCAGATTCTTGTATTTTTTTATTAGCTCTTTAAAATAATTAATTCTTTAAAATATTTTTTCTACCTTTGGAAAATAAAGCATAACATAACTTAAACAATGGTGATTAGCTAAACACTATTATTGGTATTTATTTACGAGTTTGTGTTCAGTTTAAAGAAACGACAACTATAAAATTGATAATATGGAATTAGGGAAATTAAAGACAATTACACCAAGGAAAAAATGGAACAATGAAGCAAAAGATTTTACACCTTGGCTTGCAAATAACATTGAAGAATTAAACAAAACACTTGGGCTTGAATTAGAAGTTGAGAATACAGAAGTTGCTGTTGGTCCATATTCAGCAGACATCTTGGCAAGAGATACTGGAACTGGGAAATATGTAGTAATTGAAAACCAACTTGAAAAAACAAATCACGACCATCTTGGAAAATCAATAACATACGCTTCTGTTCTTGATGCATCCTCTGTAATTTGGATTGCAACTAATTTCACTGAAGAACATAAAAAATCATTAGACTGGTTAAATGACCATACAACAGATGAAATTTCATTTTTTGGTGTCCAAATTGAACTTTGGCAGATTGATGAAAGTAATGCTGCATTGAAATTTAATGTTTTTAGTAAACCCAATCAAGCCGTAAGACAAGCTGCAAGGTCAAAAGCCGTTGAAGATTTATCTGACAGTAGGAAATTTCAATTTGAGTTCTGGAATAAATTTAAAGACAAACTTGCCAAAACAAAAAAAATTCCTTCACTACAAACACCCAGACCTCAATATTGGTTTGACGTTTCATTAGGAAAATCAAATATTCATATTTCGAATACTTGCAACACAGAAGAAAATATGGTTGGAGTTAGAATTTATATCGGAAATAAAATTGCTGATACAATGCTACCATATTTGGAACAAGAAAAAAAAGAAATTGAAAAAGCAATTGGACAGAATCTAATCTGGAATCCAAATCCTGACAATAGAGACAAAGTGATTTATTTACAACAATCAACTGATTTTAGTGACCAACAAAAAGTTGAAGAAGCACTAAATTGGTTAGTTGAATATACTGTGAAATTTAGAGATATATTTTCGAGAATAATAAAAAAAGCACCGAAATAAAAAGAATAGAAAGATATTAAATGATTCTAGCTAAATAAAACAATTTCATAAAAAAGTGAAAAACACAGCAGAATACAAACATAACAAATCAGCTCCATACTGGGCTATTTGCCTTTTTGTTTTTGGTCTAACAGGAATATCTACTATCTGGATTAATCTTGGCAGTTTTTGGAATGGATATGTTTTAGATATGACTGGTCCTGCATGGAATTATATTTTATTTAGAGGTCTTTTCACCACATATTCCGAAAATAAATGGACTCGCTTTTTTACACCTCTTAGGACAGTGCTGATTTTTCTTTTCGTTTGTTTTTCAATTGAAGGAGCCCAGTATTTGAATTGGTATGACGCAACTTACGACCTATGGGATATTTTTGCCTATATTTCAATTCTTATTCCAATCTTTGTTATTGACGCAATCAATTATAAAAGATAAAAAATTGCAAATTCGGTGTTAAAAAGCATAAAGTTTAAGACTAAGAATCTGCAAGAAAAAATCCTAAATTTCAAATCAGCCTTTCCCCTACCCTGAAGGGTAGGCTGATTTTCTGTGAGTTCACCCTTCAGGGCTTGGGGAAAAACTCACTGAAAATCAAAATTTGTTGGGTTTTCTTGCAGACACTACTAAGAATGAAATTCTATCAATCCATCTATTGGCGATTTCTCAATTTCACTGAGCTTTAATCCATTTTCTTCAAGTACTTCTGCTAATTGCTCTTTAAAATTTAAAGCAATTGATCCAATGAAACCAATAGGTATTTTTCTGTAATCAGAATATTTTGATAATTGATATTTAATAAATTCGCGGAAAGATTCTTTAACAATTTCTTCGAGAAAAGGATTGCTGATATTGTCTTTAACAAAGATGCAAAAGGAAGCGAGATAGCGATTGGGATAATTTTCTTTATAAACAGAATTCAATATTGTTTCTCTGTCTATTTTGTATTCGGCTTGCAGCTTTTCGCTAATTTCTTCAGGAAGCTCATCACGCAAAAAAGCAGTAATTAGTTTTTTTCCGATGTAAACTCCTCCCCCTTCATCTCCGAAAATATATCCAAGCGAAGGAATATTTTCAACAATATTTCCATCATACAAACAGGAATTTGAACCGGTTCCAAGAATACAGGCAATTCCTTTATTGTTTTTAAAAAGTGCTCTTGCTGCTCCCAAAAGGTCTGTTTCTACATCGATCTTTGCATGACTAAAAACTCCCGACAAAGCTGTTTGTACGATTTTTTTATTTGCATCAGACAAACATCCTGCTCCATAAAAAAACACAGATTTGATTTTAGAATTATCAACAAAAGAAGAAATTTTGTTTTCAATAACAGAGCTTATTTCTTCTTCATCAACAAAATATGGATTCAGTCCTATTGTATTGAAAGAGTCAATAATTTCGCCTTTAGAAACTAATTTCCACTCTGTTTTTGTTGAACCACTATCTGCTATTATGTACATAAAATGACTAAAATTTAAAATAATTAAAATTACAAATGACCATCGAAGACCAGCTAACAGCCAACAGCCAGCAGCTAATTTATTTATCAACATTAAAAGTCAAGCCATCTTCGGCAAGAAAAGAGTTTTTAAAGATTTCTTTCACTTCATCTAACAGTGGTTCCAACTTTTTATATCTTGCAGAATAATGACCTACGATTAATTTTTTCACATTTGCTTTTTTAGCAATATTAGCAGCATCAACAGTTGTAGAATGAAATTTTTCAATAGCATTTCTTTCTTTATCTTTCATAAAAGTAGCTTCATGATACAATAAATCAACATTTTTTATGTGCGGAATTATTTTCTCATAATATTTTGTATCGGAGCAATAAGCATAAGAACGTGGTTTTGGTGGAGCCAAAGTAATGTCTTTGTTTTTATAAATTTTCCCATCGGAATTAATATAATCATCTCCTGCTTTAATACTTTTAAACTTATGAATAGGAACTTTCTCTATAGCCAAGAATTCTTTTTTAATATTTCTATCTCTCTGCTTTTCGATAAAAACAAAACCGCTTGTAGGAATTTTATGGTCTAAAGGAATTGTTTTTACTGTGATTTTGTCATCATCTAAAATCATCTCCGATTTTTCGGAATTAATAGGATGAAAAATCAATGGATATCGAAGTTCTGTTTTTGCAACCTTCAATTGAAAATTTATTAGTTCCTCAATTTCAGGATTAGCATAAATATTCAATCTGTCTTTTCTGTCCATCAGATGGTAAGTTGATAATAAACCTATCAATCCAAAAAAATGGTCTCCATGCAGATGGCTAATAAAAATATGATTTATTCTATTGAACTTAATTTTATATTTCAGAAATTGAATTTGCGTTCCTTCGCCGCAATCAATCAAATACAAACTATTGTAATGGTTAAGAATTTGGGCACTTGAATTTCTTGTTAAAATGGGTAATGCCGAATTACTTCCGAGAATTGTTACTGCAAATGTCATTATTCAATAATCATCTTTTTAGAGAAAGTATTTCTTTTGTTTTTAAGTTGATAAATATATAAACCCGCTTGAATATCTTTTGGATTAAAAACAAATTCATTAATTCCTGCTTTAGCTATAAATGATTCTTTATAAACAATTTCTCCGATGATATTATAAACTACAAATTCGATTTTCTCGTTTTTGGGATTTATATATTTTATCGTAGTTTGATTTGAAAACGGATTAGGAGAATTTTGAAAAACCATGAAATCATTCTTATATTTCTCATTAATTCCAATATAAATAGAATCAAGAATTTCAAGTTCATATTCCAAAGTAATTGGAAACACAACGGTCATTCCATGAACAGCAACATTAATTTCAACCTGTTGGTTTCCAACTTCTGAAGAAGAAGGTATTCCTGAAATAAGTATGCACCCTTTTGTTCCACCGGGCCAATAATTTGTTGCAGAATTTGTAACCCAGCTAAGTCCGGTAGGCAAGCCTGTTATACTTGTGATTCCTGCTGAATCAAGGTTTACAGAATAGCCAAGAGCAGGCACAAAAGTATCAGAAGGGATAACTGTTGTCATTTCAACCCAGTATAATGCAGTGGCAACTCCATCGGGCAAACCTGCTGATGTGTCAGGGTCAACAAAGCCCGGTCCGTTAAATGAGCCTGGTGTACATTGAGAATACATTGAACTAATTCCTACAAAAGAAATTATAATTGCCAAAAATATTTTTTTTATCATAATATTTATTTAAAAAATTTACTAATTACTAATCTTGTTTTATGATGTAATCAAAATTGTATTTGTTACAAACAAAAGTAAAAAAAAATCCCTAAAAGGGATTTTTTTTATAATATTTAATAAATAATTTCTAATTATTTATCTTTCTTAGTTTCCTTCTTTTCTACTTTTTTAGCTTCCTTCTTAGGTTCTGCTTTTTTAGCTTCCTTCTTAGGTTCTGCCTTTTTAGCTTCTTTCTTAGGTTCTGCCTTTTTAGCTTCCTTCTTAGGTTCTGCCTTTTTAGCTTCCTTTTTAGGTTCTGCTTCTTTAGCTTCTTTCTTAGGTTCTGCTTTTTTTGCTTCCTTCTTCACTTCAGGCTTTTTTTCTTCTTTCTTTTCTTCAACCTTTTCATCAACCTGTTCAACTTCTTTCTTGGCTACAACCTTTTTTTCTTCCATTTTTTTCAGAAAAGCATTAGCATTATCTTTTTCTGT
>CAYLPA010000035.1:0-19622 GCA_964385385.1 uncultured Saprospiraceae bacterium
TGCCTAACATCTTATTCATTATATTTGTTTCTTGAAAGAAAGGAATTATTAGAAGCCCCCTTAATAGCTTAATTTCTATCTTTGCAAACTATTTGAAAGCAATTAACAGCAAAATAATAAATGAAGGATTCAGAAAACGATAAGATAATTAACAATGCTACCCAGGGCGATTATAAGTATGGTTTTGTTACTGACATTGAAATGGAAATAGCCACCAAAGGTCTTAATGAAGATACCATTCGTTTTATTTCATCAAAAAAAAATGAGCCTGAATTTATGCTTGAATTTAGACTAAAAGCATTTGAAAAATGGAAAACCATGGAAATGCCAAGCTGGGCACATCTCAAAATTCCACCTATAGATTTTCAGGATATTATTTATTATGCAGCTCCAAAGAAAAAAGTAACTTTAGATTCTCTTGATGATATTGACCCCGAATTATTAGATACTTTTAATAAACTCGGAATTTCCCTTGATGAACAAAAGAAATTATCCGGCGTTGCTGTTGATGCGGTTTTCGATAGTGTTTCGGTTAAAACTACTTTCCAGGACACTCTTTCAAAACTCGGTATTATTTTTTGTTCTTTTAGCGAAGCAGTTCTGAATCATCCTGAACTTATAAAAAAATATATGGGTTCTGTTGTTCCTTACGGTGATAATTATTTTGCAGCTTTAAATTCTGCTGTTTTCAGCGATGGCTCCTTTTGTTATATTCCGAAGGGTGTAAAATGTCCTATTGAATTATCAACATATTTCAGAATTAACACAGAAAACACCGGACAATTTGAAAGAACACTTATCGTTGCTGATGATAATAGTTATGTGAGTTATCTCGAAGGTTGCACCGCACCTCAACGCGACGAAAATCAATTACACGCTGCTATTGTTGAAATTGTTACAATGAACAATGCCGAAGTAAAATATTCTACTGTGCAAAATTGGTATCCAGGAAACAAAGATGGAAAAGGTGGGATTTATAATTTTGTTACTAAAAGAGGAATTTGTAAAGGAATAAATTCAAAAATTTCATGGACTCAAGTAGAAACTGGCTCAGCAATAACATGGAAATATCCAAGCTGTATTTTGCAGGGCGAAAATTCTACAGGAGAATTCTATTCCGTTGCAGTTACAAATAATCATCAGCAAGCTGACACAGGTTCCAAAATGATTCATATCGGAGAAAAAACAAAAAGCACTATAATTTCAAAAGGAATATCAGCAGGCTTTAGTAATAATTCATACAGAGGTCTTGTTAGAATAAATAAAAAAGCTGTCAGTTCAAGAAATTATTCTCAATGCGATTCTTTGTTGTTAGGAGATAAATGCGGAGCACATACTTTTCCATACATCAGAACAGATAATAAATCTTCGATTGTTGAACATGAAGCTACTACTTCTAAAATTTCTGAAGAGCAGCTTTATTATTGTAACCAAAGAGGAATTGAAACTGAAAGCGCCATTGGTTTAATTGTTAACGGCTATGCAAAAGAAGTTCTTAACAGGCTACCTATGGAATTTGCTGTTGAAGCAAAAAAACTGCTTTCAATAAGTTTGGAAGGAAGTGTTGGATAGAATTAATAATAATCAGAAAAAAACAAAAAAATGCTAATTATAAAAAACTTGAAAGTTTCTATTAAAGGAAAAGAAATTATAAAGGGTTTAAATCTTGAAGTAAAACCCGGAGAAGTTCATGCTATTATGGGACCTAACGGAACAGGAAAAAGCACTCTGGCAAATGTTATTGCAGGCAAGGATATTTACGATATTACTGATGGTGAAATTATTTATAAAGGAAAGAATCTTTTTGAAATGTCTGTTGTAGATAGAGCAAGAGAAGGAATTTTTTTAGGCTTTCAATATCCTGTAGAAATCCCCGGAGTTACAATTACAAATTTCCTGAGGTCAGCAGTTGATGAACAAAGAAAATATAAAGGTCTTGAAGCATTACCAGCTTCTGAATTTCTTGAAATGATGGAAAAAAAGAAAAAACTTGTTGATATTAAATCGGACTTAACAAATCGTTCGGTGAATGAAGGATTTTCCGGTGGCGAGAAAAAAAGAAACGAAATTTTTCAGATGGCTATGTTAGAGCCAACTTTATCAATTCTTGACGAAACAGATTCCGGATTGGATATTGACGCATTAAAAATTGTTGCTAATGGTGTGAACAAATTAAAAGCCAAAGATAACGCAACAGTTCTTATTACTCACTATCAACGTCTTCTTGACTATATTATTCCCGATTTTGTTCATGTTTTATACGAGGGCAGAATTGTGAAATCGGGTGGAAAAGAATTAGCAATGGAATTAGAAGAAAAAGGTTATAACTGGATAAAAAAAGAATTAGAGCAATAAGCCATTTTCAAACATTAAAAAAGGATATGAAAAAGAATTTACAGGACATTCCGTTAAAAAGTTTTATGCTCTCTCTTTTCAATGAGAACAAAAAAATATTAACTAAAAATGATTCCCCTGTTATTTCGGAATTACGAAAATCGGCGATAACAAATTTTGAAAAACTGGGATTCCCATCCCAAAAACTTGAAGAATGGAAAAATACTAATCTTAATAATGCTTTGCTAAAAAATTATGATTGTATTTTATCTCCCGAAAAAGATGATGTTGATATTGATAAAATATTTCGTTGCAAGGTTAACAATTTTGAAACATATTTGTTTACAACATTAAATGGATGGTATGTTTATAAAAAATCTCAACTAACAACTTTGCCAAGTGGAACTATAGTTGGAAGTTTAGCAAAAGCAATGGAAGTATATCCCGAAATTTTTGAAAAGCATTATGGAAAATATGCTGACATTAAAAAAAACGGACTAAATGCACTGAATACTGCTTTTGCTCAAGATGGAATATTTATTTATGTTCCCGATGGTGTTGAAGTATCAAAACCTATTCAAATTGTAAACATAATAAATACTGAAAAAAATATTTTATCACAACCCAGGAATTTAATAATCCTCGGAAAAAACAGCAAACTTACTTTGATTCATTGTGATGATTCAATAACTAATAACGATAGCTTGATTAACTCCGTTAACGAATTTTTTATTGATGAAAATGCAACTTTAGATTATTATAAACTTCAGAATAAAGATGAGAATTCAACAATTATTACCACATCTTATTTTTTCCAAAACCAAGATAGCAATTTAACATCAAACACTATAGCTTTGAATGGTGGAATAATCCGTAATAACTCACATGTTTACTTAAATGGTCAGAATTGTAATGCAAATGTTTATGGATTATATTTAATGGATAGAAAACAGCATATTGATAATCATGTTTTTATCGACCATGCTAAACCAAATTGTTTCAGCAACGAAGTTTTTAAAGGAATAATCGACGACGAAGCAAGTGCTGTGTTTAACGGGCATATTCTTGTCAGAAGAAATGCTCAAAAAACCAATGCCTTGCAGAGTAATAAAAATATTTTGCTAACCGATTCAGCAAAAGTAAACACTAAACCATTTCTTGAAATATATGCTGATGATGTAAAATGTAGCCACGGAGCTACTGTTGGACAACTTGACACCGAGGCAATGTTCTATATCCAATCAAGAGGAATTTGTGAAAAAAATGCAAGAATTTTATTAATGTATGCTTTTGCTGCTGAAGTTGTTAATAATATATCATTAAAAAATCTTAGAGAAAGAATTGACACAATGGTTGTTAAAAGATTAAAAGGTGAACTTACAATTTGCGACCAATGTGTTCTTCATTGTAAAGATGACATACATATTTATTTTGACATTGATTTAAGTAAAATATAGTTAGTTCAGTCTATAAAGTATAAAAGTATAAATAAATTTTAAAAAATCACAAATGGCAAGCACCAATTAATTTTAGATTTATATAAAATTTAAAACAAATGAAAATCGATATAAATAAAATAAGAAATGACTTCCCAATACTTCATCAGGAAGTTTATAATAAACCTTTGATATATTTTGATAATGCAGCTACCACTCAAAAACCACAGGAAGTGATTAATGTTTTATCACACTATTATTCAAAACAAAATAGTAACGTACATCGCGGAATTAATTATCTTAGCCAGAAAGCTACAACAGCATACGAAGAATCTCGAAAATATATTCAAAAATTTATTAATGCCAAAAATTCTAACGAAATTGTTTTTACTCGTGGAACAACGGAATCAATAAATCTTGTTGCTTCGTCTTTCGGGAAAAAATTCTTGTCAGAAGGAGACGAAATTATTATTTCGGAATTAGAGCATCACTCAAATATTGTTCCATGGCAAATGATTTGCAAGGAGAAAAAAGCTACTCTAAAAATAATTCCTATTAATGAAAAAGGCGAACTCAAACTTGATGATTTTGAAAAACTATTAAACAAAAAAACAAAACTTGTTGCTGTAAACCATATTTCAAATACTCTGGGAACAATCAATCCTGTTAAAGAAATAATCAAAAAAGCCCACGAATATAATGTTGCTGTTTTAATTGATGGAGCTCAGGCTATTTCACATCTTAAAGTTGATGTTCAGGAATTAGATTGTGATTTTTATTGCTTTTCCGGACATAAAGCTTATGCTCCTATGGGAATTGGCGTATTGTTTGGAAAAGAGAAATTTCTCGAAGAATTGCCTCCTTATCAGGGCGGAGGTGAAATGATTAAAGACGTAACTTTCGAAAAAACAACTTTCAATGAACTGCCTTTTAAATTTGAAGCAGGAACTCCTAATGTCGGTGGAGCACTTGCCTTTGAAAAAGCATTGAAATATATTGAAAATATAGGAATTCAAAATATTGCAAACTACGAGAATGAACTTTTGCAGTATGGAACAAATGAACTTTTAAAAATTGATGGGTTACGAATTATTGGCACTGCTGATAAAAAAGCAAGCATCATTTCCTTTCTAATTGGAGATATTCACCCTTACGATGCAGGAGTAATTATTGACCAATTTGGAATTGCCGTTCGCACCGGACATCATTGCACTCAACCAATTATCGACAGATTTAAAATTCCCGGAACAGTAAGAGCTTCTTTTGCTTTTTATAATACAAAAAAAGAAATTGATGAATTGATTAAGGCAATAAAAAAAGTTAAGAAAATGTTTGAATAAAAAAATATTATTTTTGATTATCAATTTGGTTTTTTATGAGAAAACCGAATTTTACTTTAAGATATAGAAAATGAAAATTTTAAGAAAATTAAGAAAATGAATAACGATGAGAAAGTAAAAAATCTTCTTAAAGAATTTGATAAATTCAAAGAATGGACAGAAAAGTATAGCCATATCATTGATATTGGAAAAGCACTACCTGCTATGAATGAAGAACATAAAATTGACAAATATTTAATTTCAGGATGTCAATCAAAAGTGTGGTTATTTGCAGAATATAAAGATGGTATAGTAAAATTCTCAGCGGACAGTAATACAATTATTACTAAGGGAATTATTAGTATGCTTATTGAAACATTGTCAGACCATACACCCGATTTTATTATCAATGCAAAATTGGATTTTATTGATAAAATTGGTTTAAAGGAGCATCTTTCTCCAACACGCTCAAACGGGCTAATATCAATGATTAAACAAATGAAACTATATGCTTTGGTTTTTAAAACAAAATATGAATCTTAGATAAATTGTGTTATGGAAGAGGAAAAAATAAAATTTCTTGAACTTGAAACTGTGGTTCTTGATATAATTAAAACTATCTATGACCCTGAAATATCTGTGAATATTTATGATTTAGGATTGATTTATGAAATAAAAATCGATAAAAATAAAGAGGCATGGATAAAAATGACTTTGACAAGTCCTAATTGTCCTGAAGCTGAAACATTACCTTCTAAAGTTCATGACAAAGTGAAAGGAATTGAGTTGATTAATGATGCTCATGTTGAAGTGGTTTTTGACCCACCTTGGTCGCAAGAAAATATCTCAGAAGCTGCAAAACTTGAGTTGGGTTTATTGTAAAAAAACTTATGAATTATCTTCCTATAACCGACTGGCTTCCTACCACAAAAAAGGAAGTAGAAAAAAGAGGCTGGGATGAACTTGATGTTATTATAATTTCGGGTGATTCTTATGTTGACCACCCCTCTTTCGGGGGAGCAGTAATTGGAAGAATTATTGAAAACGAAGGTTTTCGTGTTGCCATGATTCCACAACCAAATTGGCAGGACGACTTAAGAGATTTTAAAAAATTGTGGAAACCAAGATTGTGTTTTGGAGTTACTTCAGGCAATATGGACTCCATGGTAAATCATTATACTGCCAACAAAAGACTTCGATCTGATGATGCATATACTGCCGGAGGAAAATCCGGTTTCCGACCAGACTATGCAACAATTGTCTATTCAAATATTCTAAAAAACCTTTATCCCGAAACGCCTGTTATTATTGGCGGAGTTGAAGCTTCCATGCGAAGATTAACTCATTATGATTATTGGTCAGATAAACTAAAACCATCAATTCTTGCTGAAAGTAAAGCTGATATTTTGGTTTATGGGATGGGCGAAAAACCATTTAAGGAAATTATAAAATTATTGGACAAAGGAGTTCCGGTCTCATCTATTACAAATATTCCACAAACAGCATTTTTACAATTAAAAGAAAAAAATTTACCTATTGAAAAAAGTTGGGAAACTTTTGAATTAACTTCTCATGAAGAATGTCTTTTAGATAAAAAGAAATTTGCATCTAATTTCAAATACATTGAACAGGAATCGAATAAAATTAATGCCAGACGGTTAACTCAAAATGTTGAGCAAAATCTTGTAATTGTTAACCCACCTTTTCCAACAATGACAGAAAAAGAAATCGATTCTTCCTTTGATTTACCATACACTTATTTGCCCCACCCGAAATACAAAAAACGAGGAAATATTCCAGCCTACGAAATGATTAAATTTTCTATTAATCTTCATAGAGGCTGTTTTGGTGGCTGTGCATTTTGTACTATTTCTGCTCATCAGGGAAAATTTGTTGCCAGTCGTTCTGAGAAATCCATATTAAATGAAATTGATAAAATAATTTCTTTACCTGATTTCAAAGGCTACCTTTCCGATCTTGGAGGACCTACAGCAAATATGTATAAAATGAAAGGTTTAGATGGAAATATTTGCAAAAAATGTAATAGACCAAGTTGTATTTTCCCAGAAAAATGTTACAATCTAAACACCAACCATAAACCATTAATAGATTTGTATAACAAGGTTTCGGCAAATCCAAAAATAAAAAAAGCATTCATCGGCAGTGGGATTCGCTATGACATGTTGGTTGGAAAATCGCATGAAGAATCAAAGAAAAAATACTATGATGAATATATCAAACTATTGGTAAAAAAACATGTTTCTGGAAGACTGAAAATAGCACCGGAACACACTTCTGATAAAGTTCTTGATATAATGAGAAAAGCTTCTTTTAATTTGTTTTATGAATTCCGAAAAAAATTTATAGACTACTCCGAGCAAGCAGGATTAAACCAACAATTAATTCCATATTTCATTTCAAGTCATCCCGGAAGCGAAGTAAAAGACATGGCTGATTTGGCAGCAAAAACAAAAAAGCTTGGATTTAAACTTGAACAAGTTCAGGACTTCACTCCCACTCCCATGACTCTTGCAACAGTAATTTATTATTCGGGTTATCACCCCTATTCATTAAAGAAAATCTACACAGCAAAAACAAAACCCCAAAAACTCGAACAACGAAAATTCTTTTTCTGGTATAAGAAAGATTAGATTATTAGACTTTTATATGTTAGAAATCAACTCAGAAAGGAAAATGGTTGAAAATTGATTCAAAAAAAAACCAACCTTCTAATGGTTGGTTTCTTTTGATTATTTTATTAAATATTTTTTATTCGATACCTAATTCCTTTTTAACGAGAGGCAAGATGTCGTCTGCATCTTCTTTGTAAAGTAGTACTCCAATACCGGAATCAAAAACATATGTATATTTATTATCTTTTGCAACTTTTTCAATTGCTGCCTTAGCTTGGTCAACAATAGGTTTCAGCAAACTTGCTTCTTTTTCTTTGAATTGTTTTTGTGCATCTGTCTGAAATTGTTCAATTCTAGCTTGCAAGTCTTGAAGTTCTTGCACTTTAGTCTTTTTAATCAATTCAGTAACATTATCCTGATCTGCCATGTATTGATTATACTTTGTTTCAAGTTCTTTTTGCATTGCTTCGAGCTGTGATTCCAATTCTTTTTGATATTGCTCCATAATTATCTGAGCAGTATCTTTGCCAGGCATTGCATCAAGTAATGCTTGAGAATCAATATGACCGAATTTTGCTTTTGTTTGAGCATTTACACTAAATGAAAATGCAACTAATGAAATAATAATAATACACTTTAAAAGATTTTTCATTTTTTTCTTTTTAAAAATTAGTTTGCAAACATATATAAAATTTTCATCAAATAAAAAACATTTGATTATTTTCGTCTATTTTCGCCTGAACCTTCCCCTTTTTGTTTTTGTATTGCACCTGGTTTATACCCAAGTTTATCGAGAACTGCATCGCTTTTGTCGTATTTTGGATTTGTATATAGCATGGTAAGACAACCGGATTTATCAAAAATAACAGCATAATTGGAATTAGTGGCAATTTCTTCAATAGCATTATAAATTCTATCTTGGATAGGTTTAATTAATTCCTGGCGTTTTTTAAACAAATCACCGTTTTTTCCAAATCTCTTTTTTTGTAAATTTTTAGCTTCTTTTTCTTTATTAATAATTTCATCTTCTCTTTTTTTCTTCATATCCTCAGGTAACAATACAGATTCTGCTTGATAAGCTTTATAAAGTTTATCAATATCAGCAAATTTTTCTTCGATTTCTTTTTGCCATTTAACTGATAACTCATCTAATTGGTCTTGAGCAATTCTGTACTCTGAGATGTTTTCAAGAATGTAATCTGTATCAACATAAGCATATTTTTGTCCAAAAGAATACATGCTTATAGCAATAATAAAAACTGCTAAAAAAGTTAAACGTTTCATTTTTTTATCCTCCTATTTTTTTATATTTTTTATTTATTAAGATAAATTAATTATTTTTCTAATCTATAGAATTATTAATTGAGAAATGGAATTGACCTTTGTTTGCTCCCGGTACTCCCAGTATCTCATCAAATCCATATCCCCAGTCAAGACCTAAAACTCCAAACATCGGCAAATAGATTCTAACTCCAAGTCCTGCTGACCTTTTTACATCAAAAGGATTATATTCGTCAAATTTACTCCAGGCATTTCCAGCTTCAGCAAATCCCAATATAAAAACTGTAGCCATTGGATTAAGAGAAATTGGGTATCTTAATTCAAAGGAGTATTTGTTAAATAATGTACCGCCAATATATCCTTGAGTGCCACGGGGAGTTAAAGAATTATTGGCATATCCTCTAAGACCAACAATTTCTCTACCGTCTAAAGCATAACCTGATAATCCATCACCACCTAAATAGAATCTTTCAAAAGGAGCAATTCCAATATCTGTATTATACATACCGAGGAATCCAAACTTAAACCTTGATGCTAAAACTAAGGTTCGTTTAGTTTTTCCTGTTTTATTAGCAGCAAGAGGAGTAAACCAAGCTGCATTAAACTTCCATTTATGATATTCAATCCATTTATATTTTTCTGTGCTGTTTAAAGCAGAATAATCTTTATCGCTAAAAAGGGAATATGGTGGTGTCAACTGCAAAGACAATGAAACTTCGGAACCGGATTCAGGAAAAATTGGCTGATTGATTGAATTTCTTGATAAAACAAAATTATAACTAAAATTATAAGAATTGCCATCAGTAAACAAAAATGATGAATAGTAATTATTAAGATAATAATTTTGAAAGCTTATTGCTTGATATAAAGTAAAATAATCGTCTGGCCATCTTAATCGTTTTCCTAAGCCAAGTGTTAATCCGTCAATTGTAATAGATTGCCTTGAATCATTGTCTTTGGGCAAACCATTTGATTGAATTGAATGATAAAGAGAAATAGTAAATGAATTTGGTTTTTTGCCACCAAGCCAAGGTTCAGTAAAAGATGCATTATAAGCCTGATAATATGCACCATTAGATTGAGCTCTAATACTAAGTTTTTGTCCATCGCCCGAAGGTAAAGGACTCCATGCAGATTTCTTTAAGAAATTTTTAAAGGAAAAGTTATTAAACGACAGACCTAATGTACCAACAATTCTGTCCATTCCCCATCCACCGGATAGTTCAATTTGGTCTGAAGATGTTTCTTCAACAACATACTCTATGTCAACAGTTCCGTCTTGTGGATTAGGTTTTGGATTTACGCTAAGTTTTTCTTGATCAAAATATCTTAATTGTGCTAATTCTCTTTGTGTTCTAATAATATCAGAACGGTTGAACAATTGTCCCGGTTTTGTTCTTATTTCTCTAATTATAACATGGTCGCTGGTTTTTAGATTTCCTTTTATTGTAACTTTTCGAACAATTGCCTGTTTGCCTTCATAAATTCTAATTTCAAGGTCGATAGAATCATTTTTTACAAGGACTTCAACAGGAGTAAGATTGAAAAATAAATAACCATCATCAAGATACAAAGAGCTAACATCCTGCCCTTCCATGTTCATAAACAAATTAGTCTCTAATATTTTTTGATTGTAAACATCACCTTTTTTTATTCCTAAAACTTTATCTAAAATTCCAGAAGGATATTTAGTATTTCCAATCCATGTAATATTTCTGAAATAATATTTTTTTCCTTCATCAATTTCAATGTCAATATTTATTGATTTTTTATTAAAATCATAGATAGTATCACTAATATAACGAGCGTCTCTAAAACCTAATTCATTATATTTTGAAATAAGTTTTGTTTTATCGTCTTTATAATCTGATTCAATGAATTTTGATGTTTTATAAAATTTTATTATGCTTTTTTCTTTTGTTTCTTTAAAAGTTCGCTTAAGTTTTCTATTATTAATATTTCTATTTCCAGTAATATTAATTTTATTAATCCTAACTTTTTTTCTTTTATTAATATTAATATAAAGAATAACACTATTAACAAGTGTTGTATCTTTTTCAGATTTTGTGTCTATACTAACGTTAAGATATCCTTTGTCAACAAAGTAATCTTTAATTATTGATTTAGTTCTAATAACCAAATTATCAGTAATAATATCACCTTTGGCTAGATTAATTTCATCGCGAATATTATCTGCTTCAGATTTTTTTATTCCATTAAATGAAAATTTTGCCAAGCGAGGCCTTTCTTCCATATAAATATCAAGAAAAATTGTGTTGCCCTGAATTTTTGTTGCAGTAACTTTTATGTTTTCAAAAAAACCTTGCTCCCAAAGTTTTTTAATGCAATTGGAAATGCTTTCACCTGGAATTTTTATTTTATCTCCAACTGCAATTCCAGAGAGCATTATCAACACTTTGTTGTCGATATATTTAATGCCGGAAATCGTAATTCCACCAATAACATATTCTTTAGGATTGGAATAATTAAGATATTTTAAATTATCATCTGTAGAAACCTGAGCTTTAAGTTGGTAAATTGATAAAAAAGCAAAAAATATTAATATAAGATTGAAGTGTTTTAAGTTCATTAGTTTGTAAAATTATTTAATTGTTCACTTGTTTTACCAAATCTACGTTCTCTCCCTTGATATTCAACAATAGCTTCAAATAGGTCTTCTTTACGAAAATCGGGCCATAATTTTGAAGGAAAATACAATTCGGAATAAGCAATTTGCCAAAGAAGAAAATTACTAATTCTATATTCACCACTAGTTCTAATCAACAACTCCGGGTCTGGAATATTAGCAGTAGTAAGGAAATTTGAAATACTCTTTTGATTAATATCATCAATCTCCATTTTATTATCTTTGATTCTTTTTGCAATCTCCTTCATAGCATTTTCAATTTCCCACCGAGAACTATAACTTAAAGCTAAAACAAGTGTCATTCTTGTATTATGAGCAGTATTGCTAATAGCTTCATTTAATTGATTATAACAATCTTTTGGTAAACTATGTAAATCCCCAATTGCAAGTAAACGAATATTGTTCTTATTTAGTGTTTTAGTTTCATTATTTATTGTATTAACTAACAATCTCATTAATGCCTGAATTTCATACTTAGGTCTATTCCAGTTTTCTGTTGAAAAAGCATATAATGTTAAATATTTCACACCAATTTCAGCAGCAGCTTCAGCTACTTCTCTAACGGCAGTAACTCCATTCTCGTGACCGAACATTCTTCTCTTGCCCTTCATCTTTGCCCATCTGCCGTTTCCATCCATAATTATGGCAATATGTGAAGGCAGTTTATCTAAATTTATTTTATCCTTCATGCTCATTTTATCTTACAAAGAAATAATGGAAAAATATTATTTTTTTATATTAAAATATATAATATTCTCTATATTGGAAGTGTCGTTGATATGCTGGACAAGAATTAGCCTTAGGTCCAACAATTTTAAAAGTAATAGTAAGTCCTGCAAATGAGTACCAATCTTTGTTCTTAGAGTTTCCTCTTTGGTAATCAGTCATAAGTTCTGCAAAATCGTTGGGATAAAGAGGAAATGACTCAGGGTCAACAGCATTAGGGTCATCGTAGGGTTCTCCCCAACCATTATCATACAAAGGAGTATTTTCAAATGATCTGTTACCTAACACCATAGAATAAGGTCCGTTTTCAGCACTTAAAACTGAAGGGGATGCATAAGTAGTACTAACATCATCAAGATAATCTGTAAAAGTTTTTCTTAGTCCCCATGAGAAACTTAGAGTAACAATGGGCGAAATACTCCATTTGCAACCTATACCAAAAGGAATAGCTATTGAAGTAAGTTTATAAGGTTTTCTGTCGGGATATTGAGTTGTATTTTGTCCTTCTGTTCCCATGGGTTGCAATTCAAACAATTCTCCTTCGAACTTAGCCATAGGATTAAAATGAAATAATGAAACACCAGCCGTGATATAAGGCGTAAACCTATGGGTTTGACTACCGGCAGAATATTCAAAGAAATTAAGTTCTACTTGTGCACCAACATCTATTAATGGAGATTCAAAACTTAAATTTCTTTCTTTAGTTCCTGTTATAGCATCATCAGCTCTAATTTTGCCATAATATCCGTTTATCTTTAAAGCAAATCTTGGATTTATTGCATATCTGTATTCTAATCCAAACGCTGGGCTTGGCATTCCAAAATGACCACTCTCATTAAGATCTCCAATATAATAAGAAGTACCAAGAAATACACCTAACTCGTGCCGTTGAGCATAAATATTAATATTTAATAATATAAGAACAACGAATATTGTAAAAAAGATTCTTTTCATGGTTTTTATATTTAGTACGCAAAATTACTATAATTTTTTAATAAATACAATATTGATAATTAATTTCTAACATCCAGCCCCCATTTTAGTTTTTCTCTAATAGTTGAAAAAAAATCTTTTTCGGGCATATTAATAAGATTTATATAAAATTTTTCTTTTTTTATGGTTAGTTCGAATGAAGAATCAATTTTTTTAAAACGAGAATCCAAGCCTAATGAAAATTCTTTATTTCTTCCTTCAACATTTATTCTAATAGTGCTGCTATCAGGGATAACGATTGGCCTGACAGTTAAATTGTGAGATGCAATCGGGTTTATTATAAAATTGTCTGAGCCGGGAGCAATTATAGGCCCATGACAACTTAGAGAATATCCTGTTGAACCTGTAGGAGTTGAAACAATTAATCCATCTGCCCAATAAGAGTTTAAAAAATGATCATCAACACTAACATGAATTACAATTAATGATGGATTATCTTTTTTATGAATCGTTAGTTCGTTTAATGCAAAATTCAAATCTCCAAATAAATTTTCTTTTGTTTCAAGTTTTATTAGAGTTCTTTTGTCTAAAGAATAATTTCCATTTAAAACCGATTCCATTGAGGTGCTAATTTCATCTTTTGAAACACTTGATAAAAATCCGAGCCGTCCTAAATTTATCCCTAAAACAGGGATGTTTGAATCTCTTATTAATGTTATTGTGTCAAGTAATGTTCCGTCACCACCAATGCTTAACAAAACATCCACCTTATTTTTTATTTCGTAATGTTCGGAGAAAAAAAGTACTTCTGAGTTAAATTTAACTTTGTGCTCAACTAATTCGTGGAAAGGTTTGTAAAAATACAAATTGCAATTATTATCTTCAAGTTTTGATATTAGTTCTTGAAAATATTTAATAAGATTTCCATTAAAACTTTTTCCAAATATTGCAATATTCATCTATAGGAAATTTTTAGAATTCTGTGGTTTTAATCACCTTTTAATAAAACAATTTACTATTATACTACTTTAATTATTTTCAGTTTCAATTAAATATAATAATTTTAAAAAATTTTACACTTTTTTTCTAAATATTTGCTTAGTAGCTTGATTATATAGGTGCAATAAAATGTAAAAACACACCGGTTTCTTTCATTTTATTTATTGAATATTCTATTCTGAGAACTTTATCGTAATAAGTAACAAAATCGAGACCTATTCCAGAACCAAATAAAGTTTCATTTGACAAAGTATTGTTTTTATAAAATTGAACATCGTCAACATAGGCAAGATCTGCAAATATGTTTAAGTAAAAAGCATAATGAATTTTATTAAATTTTTCGCTTTTTAGGAATTTGAATGTATAAATTTTCGTTGGCAGGAGTTCATATTTGAAATTAGTTTTTAACATTGCATAATTTTGTCCGTCAACAACATAATATTCATATCCTCTGACAAAATTACGTCCATATCCCAAACCTTCCTGCATAAAATATGGTTGAAAAGATTTTGATGACAATTTCCCTGAAACACCCGAAGCAAAATAAAATTTATTAGATAATTTCCAATACTTCCTGAAAACGCTTTTAATAATAAAAACATCAAGACATTCATCTTTTAAAATCCCAAAACCAGCTTTATTAATTTCAATATCAAAATAATGTCCAGCCAAAGGATAAGAGCTGTAATCTCTGTAATCATTTTTAAACTTATAGTATAAAGAAAAATAACTAAGATTTTTTCTGCCGAAATAAGAAAAATCTTTATTAAGAGAAATAAGAGTATCATCAAAATTGTAAGAATTATAAGATAGTTTAATATTATGAGTGTTATGAATTTTTTTCCTGATGATTAATTCAATTCCTGATACAAATTTTTTTTTCAGAAAACTATTTTCGGATTTATAGTAAACAAGAGTATCGTTCATGGTATTATAGGCAACTTCGTGATTTTGAATGTAAATTGCCGATAATTTTAATCCCAATGTTTGTTTTTTGTTTAGATATGGAATTTCATAATCAAGACCATAGCTTTGATTATAACCTAAACATAAGAGAAATTTTAATGTTTCTTTTCTTCCTCTGAAGTTATTTCTAAGCAAATAAAATCCATAGCTTGCCCTTGCAAAGTTTTTTGTTTCCCACCATGTATTGAAATTTCGTTCTTCAATTTCAAACTTAGGCACCGGCCATGTGTACCATCGTTCAACCACATTTATGTTTATGTTAATTCTTTGAAAACCAGCAAAAGAAGTATCAATTGTAACAAAATTAAACAAGGAAATATTTAATAAATTTCGTTTACTTTTTTTTATTAGAACATTTAAATTTCTGGCAGAAATTGTATCCTTGGCTTTAAATTCCAACTCACGAAAAATTATATGTTCTTTAGTTACTTTATTTCCGGTTATTGTAATCTTATTAATAATTAAGATTGGCTGAATATTATCATCAATAATATTTTCCTGAGAGAACATATTTATTGATAAGAAAATAAAATATATGGATAGGAAAAAATATTTCATTTAATTGGTAATTTTATATCCAAATTTTCAAACATTCAAATAACTCATAAATGAATCAAATCTTTTTTGTAAATCTTCGGAATAAGTAAGTTCGGAATATGATTCTTTAACAATATAATTATATCTGTTAAAAGTTTGCAAAACAGGACCAATATCCATTTTATTAATCTTCAGCGTTAACTCCATTTTTCTTGAATCTTTATGAGAAGAAACATATAAACTTAGAATTTTAGCATCGTTTGATTCAACAATTTGAGCAATTTCAGTTAATAAATAGTCAACACTACTTAGTTCAAGGACAATAATTCCACCCGGATTTTGAATTGAAGCAATTTTAGAAAAATGTTGAGTTAAATCTTGTAAAGTAATAACACCGATATATTTTTTTTCATCGCTTAGAACAGGAATTAGGGTTAGTTTTAGTTCTGAAACAATTTTTATGACATCGTAGAAATGCTGATATTCCGAAACAAACGGATGCTGCAAAGATAGTTTATGATTTCCGAGAGGTTGCTCAAAATTATTTATGCTGTAAATATCACTTTCAGAAATTAATCCCAACAATTCAATATTGTTTACTATTGGCAAATGAGAGACTTTGTATTCGCCCATCATATTTAAAGCATATAAGCCGGTATCGGAAGTTTTAAGAGGTTGAACAGAATCAGTAATTATATTCTTTGCAATCATTCGGTAAAAATAAAATAATTTTTCAAACAAAAATAGTGAAAGCAAACATACTATTTCCTAATTTTGTAATGTAAATTTTATACTATGACAAAATTAAGCGTAAATATTAATAAAATTGCCACTCTGCGTAATGCAAGAGGAGGAAATTTGCCCGATGTAATTCAGGCAGCCATTGATTTGGAAGAATTCGGAGCACAAGGAATTACTGTTCATCCACGACCCGACGAGCGACATATTCGCTATCAGGATGTAAAAGATTTGAAACCAATTCTTACAACAGAATTTAATATCGAAGGAAATCCTATTAAGAAATTTATTGACTTGGTTATTTCTATTAAACCCGCTCAGGTTACTTTGGTTCCTGATGCTCCCGATGCAATAACTTCAAATGCCGGCTGGGATACTATCAAAAACGAATCATTTTTGAAAGAAGTAATTTCAGAGTTCAAAAGCCATGGTATCAGGACATCAATTTTTGTTGATGCAAATCCCGAAATCATCCGACATGCAGTAAAAACCGGAACAGACAGAGTGGAACTTTATACCGAAAGCTATGCAACTGACTATCCCAAAAACCGTGAAAAAGCTATTGAACCTTTCATATTAGCTGCAAAAGCTGCTAATGAAGTAGGCTTGGGAATTAATGGAGGACATGACCTTAATCTTGAAAATTTGAAATATTTTGCTCAAAATATTCCGGGTTTACTCGAAGTATCAATTGGTCATGCTTTGATTTCCGATGCTTTGTATTTGGGATTAGAAAATGTTGTACAGCTATATTTGAGGGAATTGAAGTAGAAGTATTATTGCATTAATTCCTTTGTAAATGTTTTAATTCTATTTTTATTCGATACAAGATTACTGAATTGTCTATCAACTACGTCGCTAAATCTAGCGAGGTCTTTGCGGTTTATAGTTTCTTGATTTTCAAAAATCGCAACAGGTTTAAATAAAATACCCCAGCGTTCATACTGTAAAATATTAACAGTAACATCTTTAACTTTACTGTCATTTAAAATACCAAAAATAAACAATGGACGCTCCATCCCATTAACAAAAAAATCAATAGGATATTTTCCTTGTGGATCATTATCTATTAAAAAATGATTATTTTTAACCCTCTCATTTGGAATAAAATCGTTGAGGAAACTGGATAAATCTTCCATAAAGGTAGATTTTGTTCTTTCCCGAGATAAGTGATCAATATCTGTGATTTTAATAATTCCCTGAATATATGTAAATAGTGCATTGCCTATATTTTCTTCTATGGTGTTCTTTAAAAGAATACCTTGATTATTGTTTATGTTAAACTGAGATAATGAATCTTCAATAATGCTACTTCTAGTACCTTTAAGTAAATCCTTGTATTCAATATCATAACTAAGATGCATAAAAGTATGTCCTTCATCAGTGATTTGCCAACCTTTTGAAGTTTTTTTTAGTAATATACAGAATTCATCACCATCAATAAAAGTAAAAGGAGAAAATAATCTGAAACGATTTTCACCTTCTGCAATGATTTCAATTTCATTACTTATTTTACTTTTTATTTCTCTATTTATTGTTTTAATATCCATTAAAATAAATTTTGTTGTAATCCTTCTGGCTCTATTATATTACATTCTCTCATCATTAAATAAATAGCACCACGAAGATCAGTATATAATTCCGTAGTTTGAGCAAAAGTTTCTTCTTTGCTTCCAGCTATTTGATATCTTTCTGTTGCTTGATGAATATGATAATCATAAAATTTTTCGTTTTCAATTTTATTGCGATGCCTATGACTTTTTCCATTATATCGTCTTAATTTAAAAATTTGATTATTGTTTTTGAAAACTATTGCAAAAATTACTGAAAAATCGAAAAGATTATTTTCGTTTTGTCTGATAATTATCTTAAAAAAGCTATCATCATCAAAACTTCTTTTAATTTCAACACTCTGCTCTTTATGAGAAGCTTTTGTATCTTTAAGTTTAAATAAAGACTGATAGCCTTCAAGGCTTATAAGCTTTTCTTCTCTAATTAATTCATCAATTTGTTCACTAGTATAAAATAATGACATAATAAAACAAATTTAATTAATTTCTAAATACCTACAATATTTTTTATTCTCAATTATTTTAAATCCTACTCTACTAATTTCAAATTCAAGAACAGTAATATTTTGCCTATATAAAATCAAAATTAATAAAAATTTTAGTTTTGTATTAAATAATATAATTAATTTATATTGCCAATAATAAATCTTACTAATTTTGTCTTTTATAATTTTTTACCATGAAACTATTTTTCAGAAATTTTGGCAAAGGACAATCAATTATTATTCTACATGGATTATTGGGTGTTTCTGACAATTGGGTTACTATTGGAAAAAAATTATCTGAAAATTATAATGTATTTATTCCCGACTTGCGTAATCATGGCAGGTCGGAACATAGTGATGAGTTTGACTACGAAAACATGAGTGATGACATACTTGAATTCATTCAAACAAATAAATTGGAAGATCCTGTATTAATAGGACATTCAATGGGTGGCAAACTCGCCATGAATCTCGCTGTTAAACATCCTGAAATTATTAATAAAATAATTGTTGTTGACATTAGTCCAAGAAAATATGAAATAAGCAATTTACATCAGGAAGTCTTAGACACTATGATTTCAATTGATTTTAATAGTATTTCTTCTCGTCAAGAAGTTGAAGAATTGTTGGAAGAAAAATTCGAAACTAAATATGTAAAACTCTGGATACTTAAGAATTTATACAGAAAATCAAACAATAGTTTTGTCTGGCGTCCTAATCTCGAAATAATAAGGAAAAACCTATTAAAAATTAAAGAAGAGGTGGATTCACAATCTTCATGCAATAGCCAAATTCTTTTTATCAAAGGTGGAAACTCAGATTATATTGTTGATGAAGATTATAAAATAATTTTAAATAATTTTCCGAATGCTGAAATAGAAACTATCGAAAACGCATCGCATTGGATTCATGTTGATAAACCAAAGGAATTAATTCACATTATTTCGGAATTCTTGAAAAGATAGGTTTAATTGAAATAAACTGGTTGCTAAAATAGGGGTTTATGTATTGTTATAA
>CAYLPA010000036.1:0-19458 GCA_964385385.1 uncultured Saprospiraceae bacterium
CGGTAACAATTAAATATCCCGAAATGATTGCCAGAATTGCCCCATATCTTAATGGTAAAATTATCCCCGATTTCGGAAAAGATAATTTGTGGTTTTTGTGATAACAGAAGATTTTTAACAATTAATAATATATTATCTTAATATATTTTTTACATTTGAAAATGAAAATTATTAATTTCATCTTTTACTACAAAATAATAATTAAACAAAAATAAATAATAAACTACTGAGTATAAAGTTGAAATATCGCGCATGCCATAGTGATTATTTAATAGTTATGCCTCACCTTGAAAGATAGGACACATGAAGAAATATACTATAAAATGAAAGTGAATATACCAACGCTTAGCAAAATCAAAAGAGCTGCAACCAGCCGCACAAAGTCAATACTTTGCAGCACATTTGATTTTGCCCCAATGCACAAAAATATTAATAGGATATGAAACTTGTAACAAGAAACCATTTGGAAGATTGGGCTGTTAGGATAGACTCAAAAGGCGAATTCCCCTATCTCATTTCAAGATTAGTAAGAGCAACTACTCCTGCAAACACACAGACAGACATACCTTCAGGAAGTGCTGCTTACATAGGAGGTTGGGATGGAGTTGTTAATTGTGATGAGGATACACCTAATGTTCCTAAAGGAACTTCTCTGTGGGAGTTCGGAACAGAAGCCGACAATAAAGGTAAAGCAGATGACGATTATGATAAAAGAACAGCAGACCCATTAGGATACACTTCTGCAGATTGTGTCTTCATTTTTGTTACACTGCGATATTGGAAACAAAAAGATAAATGGATAACAGCAAAAAAAGCTGAAGGAATATGGAAAGATGTAAGAGTTTATGATTCTTCCATATTGGAGCAATGGTTAGACAATGCATTGTCTGTTTCAAGATGGCTCTCTAGTAGAGTTGGAAGTTATCCTTTTGACGGAATTATGACTGCTGATGAATTTTGGGAAGAATGGTCAACAGGCCCTAATGGCATAGCACTATCACCCGAAGTTGTAATATCTGGTAGGGAATTTGAACAAAAGCAATTACTGAGTATATTGCAAGCACAACCAAGTATAAAGGCAATAAAAGCATCAACTAAAAATGAAGCAATCGCTTTCATTATAGCTGCTGCTATGCAATTTCCTTCAAATGAACCTGAAAGATTTTTTTCAAAATCGTTAATTATTGATACAGAAGGAAACTTTCGAGGAATTAGAATTAATACAGCAACCTCTTTGAATCTGATTCCAAGATTTGAAGAAACACAGCCTCTTTATGTTGCTGTAGCAAAGGGACATCATGTACTGATTCCTTTGGGAGCAGACGACACATTTAATCAAGAAACTATCACACTACCAACGATTGATCGAGATGGACAAGTAGACTCTCTTGTTAAAAGTGGTATTTCAAAAGTAGATGCTGAAAAATTTTCAAGGGAATCAGGAAGGAATATTACTATTTTAAAGAAGTTAGTTGGATTTCCTCATGTAAAAACAAAATGGATAGAGACAGAAAACATTCGTGAGATTATTCCTGTGCTTATTTTGGGGCGATGGAATGAAAATTTTATTGGAGATATTGAACTTTTGGAAAGATTATCGGGGGTCAAGTATTCTGATTATATAATTACATTAACAAAATGGAAAAACTTTGAAGAATCGCCTTTAATTCAAATTGGAGAAACATGGCGGTTAACTTCACCACTTGACTTTTGGACAAATCTTTCACCCTATCTTACAAAAAAGGATTTTGAAAGTATACAAGAAGCCTTTTTATTTGCTTTTAAGAATGGTAACCGTATTATTGAGCCTAAGGACAAAAAAGGTTTTGCAGCACTTTATAATAAGCAAAAGATGTTTTCTAGTTGGTCTAGAGAAGGTTTAACACAATCACTAATATTGATTGGGCAATTTGGAGAAGGCTTAAATATACCTAACTTTCCAAAGCCTCAGCTTTGGGTTGATAGCTTAATTCATGACTTATTAAATGAAGCTAGTGGCGAAATGTGGATTTCAATTGACCATGAACTTCCTCTAATCTCAGAAGCATCTCCAATAAGTTTTTTAAAAGCAGCGAGTAACTCACTTTCAAAAAAACAGCCTGAAATTATGGATATGTTCAAGGAAGTGGATGGATTTTTACATTCCACAAGTAATCATACAGGTTTATTGTGGGCTCTTGAAGGATTAGCATGGCTATCTGAATATTTAAGAGATGTCAGCTTGATTTTGTTAAAATTGGCACGGCTTGACCCAGGAGGTAATTTATCTAATCGACCTATTAATAGTTTAACCGAAATTTTTAAACCATGGCATTACCAAACTATTGCAACTTATGGTGAGAGAATGGAAATATTAAAATATATTTCTGAGCAAGAAAATGAATCAGGCTGGATATTATTGACTAGAATGCTTCCTGACCATCATGGGGTTGCACATCCTACGAATAAAATGAGGTGGAGAATGTTTGATATTAACTCCAATATTAATTATACGCATGAAGAAATCTGGAATACTTATTCATTTGCAGTAGAATTGCTTATTTCTCTATTTGATAATACAGAGGAAAAATTATCAAAACTAGTAGATGAATCTGTTAAACTTAGTCCTAGCGATAGAGATAAGGTTTTAGCTTTTGTAGAATCTGAATATTCAAATGTAAATCAAGAGAAATATACAACTTGGCATGAAATTCGAAAAATATTATCACATCACAGGTCTTATCCTACAGCGGATTGGTCATTGCCTGAAAAAGAATTGATAAGATATGAAGCTCTATATATTAAACTAGAGCCATCCGATACAATTCAAAGATACGTTTGGCTATTCAACGACCATTGGCCAAAATTTCCTGAAGGGAATGTATATGAAAATAATGAATTTGAAAAAAAGCATGAACAGCAACAGAAAAAAATTGATGAATTAAGAATCGAAGGCTTAAATAAAATAATTCAGCAATTTGGGCTTGATAAAACCTTTGAATTATCAAAGGAAGTCAAAGAAGTTTGGTCATTGGGGGAAACCTTAGCGAAAATCATTAAAAATGAAGCAGATGAATTATCGTTAGCTGAACTTCTTAAAAAAGATGAGGAATACAAATCTTTAGTGCATAGCTTCATTTTCCGTAAAACTATAATAACCAATTTGAATTGGGCATTTTCATTATTTGAAAAATTGCAAAAGAAAGGGTTTGATAACAAAGCATTAGCACAGATTTTTGTGCCTTTAAATCAATCATTAGAGCTTTGGTTATATATTGGTTTAACAAATGAAGAAATCCAGAAAGATTATTGGCTTTCAATGCACCCTCGTTTTTATCATTTTAAAAAGGATGAAAAGATTATAGGTCTTAAAAATTTAATTCAGTATAAAAGATATTTCTCTGCCATTGATATTTGTTCCCATTTTGCTGAAGAAATTCCAACAGAATTATTAGTTAATATTTTACAGAAATCAGCAACCGAGGATGCCAATGAAACAATACAAATTCGAGGTTATGAAATTGGTCGTTTGTTTGAGACTATTGATAAAAGAAGTGATATTGAACATTCAACATTAATTCAATTAGAATGGTTGTTTTTACCAATCTTAGACTCTTATGGCACAAGTAGGAACCCTAAAAATTTGCATGATGAACTTTCAAAAAGTCCTGAATTTTTTATAGATATACTTAAATGGGTTTATATACCAAAGAATAAGGAGATATTAGAGGAGAAAAGGAAAGATTTATCGTACAAAGAGGTTCAAAATAGAGCAAAGCAATCATATCAATTATTGAACTCTTGGAAAAAGATTCCTGGTCTAAATGATGATAATTCTATAGATTCAGAATTCTTATTAAATTGGATTGAGTCAGTAAGGTCTTTAGCTGAGAAAGTGGACAGATTAAATGTTGCAGATGTACACATTGGCAAAGTCCTTGCCCAATACCCTGAGAACATTCCAAACTGGCCGCCTAATGAAATATTCGATATAATAGAGAAAATCAATACTGATAGTTTAAAAAGCAATTATTCATCAGCATTTTTTAATAAAAGAGGTTCTTCAATAAGAGGTCCTTTTGATGGAGGTAATATTGAGAGAGAACATGCAGCATACTTTAATAAGTTGAGTGATAGTTATAAAAATAAGTACCCTAATGTTTCAGAAATTTTCAAAAAACTTTCAGAGGGTTATTTGTTAGATGCGAAAAGAATGGATGAAAGTGCTGAACGTGATAGATTAGAATATTGATTGCTCAACACTCGGTTGCACATTTACAATTCACACAGACCAACGCACAGGCAAAAATTGTAAAAGAGCAACCATGCCAACGCTTGAGAAATATACAGAAAAGGCGAAGGCATAACAAAGTGTCATATGTCATTGGGCAGCAGGTGGTAAGTTGAAACATGAGAACATTTAATAAACATATCATCGGTTTGAAAGTGAGGCGCTTCGAAATGCCCAACGCCACATACACAAATCGCAGAAATTTAATTATGAAACTCTTAAAAAAACATCATAATTATTAAGTAATTATAGGTATAAAAAAAAATAACCAAGTGTTACTAAAGGATAAAAATTATTTCACTTAGTTTAAGGTAATACGATTAAAGACAATTGGTAGTATAGTCTCTTTTAAGTACTGAATTGTATTTTTATTCTAATCACAAATTATTAAACTAAATGAGTTTATTAACCAATAGTTATATTTTAGGATTTGATTAAGTTTCAATCCTCACTATTCCCCCTCCTATCCGCAAAATTAACACCACTATCAGATCTCTTTTTTCTTTTTGGACAATTTGAAAATTTTAATTTCGCATGTGATTCCATACCAACGAAATGCTTCTTGATTTCATTTTTAAATTTTCCTTCAATAACCAAACCATTAGTAATAAGTTTAGCTCCCTCAAAGCTCGTTATCTCAATCCGGTTATTAAAAGTAACCTTATACATCCCAGCCTCATTACGCATAGTAAATGCAATACCATGCTTTTTACAAGCTAGTAGTATAGTATCTGCTTCTCTTTTATTCATGATTAAATTCTAATCAATATTTTGTGAGCAATATAACCAATGTAATTAGAAAACAAAAAAAACTGCAGACTTATTGATAGTAATATTTCCGAGTAATCTCATACCTAACTTTAAGAATATTTAAACATCTTCCTTCCCATCCAATTCATCTTGTGCTTCATTTATAATTTCAATAAATCTAGCCAACTTTTTATCCATTTTAAAATTACAGAATCTACCAATATGAACATTTCGTTTTTTTCTGTTTTTTTATTCGTTTAAGACTTTTCTTAATTTTTTTATTTTTCATAGTATATAAGTTTTAAAAGTGAAAAAATAGATTAATTCTATTACTTAATACCATAAATGAAATTTTGTTCCAGGAAAAATCAAAATAATTAATTATATATCAATAATTTAAAATAATATTTCATTTTTTTTAATCTATTTTTTATATATTTGTTTTTTAAAAGTAAAACATCCTTATTAATCTTTTAATAATAAATAATATATCGATGACTATAAGATAATTTTTGTTTTACAAATTCCTATAACAAATAAGGTTTATAGTAGTAAATTTAATTAATAATTTGTTACAAGCAGGAACAAAAATGCTTTGAAATCACATACAGAGCATGGCCAAAACGTTACCTAAAAGAATTAAATAAATAGACATACAATGAAAATTTTTTGGAAACTTACCACAATTGCGATTCTCTCTGGTTCTGCAATCCTATCAAGTTGCACAGGTTGTAATAACCGAAACGAAAGAATAAATGAAACAAAAACTGATTTTAAATCGAATACTAAAGAACAGAACAAATTGAATAAAAGTTCTGATATTTTAGAGCGAAAAATCAGTAAAGCAGTTTTTTTTATTGAAAACTCTGGTAGTATTTTTGGTTATGTAAATGGCTTTACTGAATACGTTGATGTGGTTTCTGGATTAGCATACAAGAATAGGTTTTCTGAAGAAAAGACTCCTCGCCAATTCTATTTCATAAACGGAGGTGAAAAATTAGAAATAGAAAATATAGGATCCAATCCTTCTGACTTGAATGATAAATTAAATTTAAATGGTTTTGATTGTGGAGACCCTTCAAAAAGCAATCTTAACTCAATGTTTCAGCTTGCATTATCTAGGGCTAAGCACGATACAATTTCAATACTAATTTCAGATGGCATTTATGATATTGGCAAACAAGCGCCAATGAATGCTCTTTCAACGGAAGGTAATGAAACAAAAGAAAAGTTTATTAATAGACTTTCTGAAGGTGACCTGCAAACAATAATCATAAAATTAAACTCACATTTTGACGGAAATTATTTTCCAGTAACTGGTGGTAGTGTGAAATTATCCCAAAACCGACCATTTTATATTTGGATTTTTGGTGAAACTAAGCTTTTAAATGAGTATTTCCCGGAAGATTATATTAAATCGCTAAAAGGTTACTCTGATGTTGCTCGATTCCTAAAATTAAGTGAATTGCAGATACCATTTCAAATCACAGCACACGAAAAAGTTGGAGATTTTAAATTTGATAGAAGTAATAAAAACAAATTGACAAATGTGAAAACGGATAGAACTGGACAAGGATTTCAATTTACAATTGCAACTGATTTTTCCACATTGCCTTTTTCTGATTCATATTTAAAGTCAATAACAAATTATTCTTGTAGTAATCTCAATTATTCAATCAATAATGTTTGCGATATAGGTGATATAAATCTATACGGTTTAAATTTTACACCAACTCATTTAATTACTGCCTACACGAACAGAAGCCCTTTTTGCCAATTAGATATTTCACTGTTAAACACAGTACCTAACTGGATAAAAAACACCAATATCAATAATGAAAAAAATATTATAGATGATACTTCTCACACTTTTGGTTTTAAGTTTCTTACAAATGCAATTTGCCAAGCTTATCAATATAAAAACCGAGAAGCCAATATTGTAACTTTTAAATTTGAACTATTAAAATAAAATATTATGAATGACCTTTTTGCAATTATTTATGAAGTTTGGTTTGGACTTTGGGAGTCTGAATATGATGTTATTTTTCAAACATTATTTGACTACGGTGGTTATAACCTTTTAGGTTTAACATTTATTACAGTACCATTAATAATTTTTGCTAGTTTCTATTTTTTATGGAAATACCCATATGCTAATCTTTGGCATTGGGTTTTATTGTTATTGGTAGTTTTTATTGTTACGGGTGTTATATCGTGGGGAATTTCAAATAATGAGATATTTTTATCAGACAATCAATCGTTAATTGATGCATTAGCCGACCCCGAATCTGGGTACGAACAATTTGCAAACACTCTCCCATTAAAACATGCATTAACTAACGGATTTTTAAGTTTAATTTTAGGATTTTTTTATAGTCTTATCCTGAAGCAGTTTAGTAAAATTCAAATTCATTTACCTTTTTAAATTGACATATTATGGCAAAGAAATTATATATTTTTGGAATAGGAGGAACTGGCTCAAGAGTCATTAAGTCTTTGGCTATGTTATTAGCCTCAGGATGCAAACTGAAAAATGATTTTGATACTGTTATTCCAATAATAATTGACCCCGATACCAGCAATGGTGATTTAAATAGAACAAAAGATATTTTAAAACTTTATCAGGAAATCAGAAATCAGGTTAACCAACCTAATGACTTTTTCGGACAAGAGATAAAAACCGTAAATGAGTTAGCGAATAAATCATCAGTTGTCAATTCTGAGTATTTTCAATTCAATTTAAATGATGTTGACCAGAGTACTTTTGGTCAGTATATAGGTTTTAATAGTCTTGATGACGATTACAAAAATTCTCAAGACGATAAGAATTTTACAAGATTATTATACTCCGAGCAAAATCTAAACTCAAATCTGAATGTAGGGTTTAAAGGTAATCCTAATATGGGAGCAATTGTACTAAATCAATTTACAGATTCAGGAGATTTTAAAAGGTTTGGGCAGACTTTTAATGATGATGATGCAATCTTTATCATCAATTCAATATTTGGTGGTACAGGGGCTGCAGGTTTCCCCTTGATTCTAAAAAACCTAAGAGGAAATACTAATATTCCTAATAGTGCAAAAATTAAAAAATCGAAGATTGGAGGAATAACATATTTACCATATTTTGCTCTGAATAAGAAGGATGAAGTTAATTCGGATTCATTTGAGGATAAAGCAAAAATTGCTATTGATTATTACAACAGAACTATAATAAAGCAAAATAAAGTAAATTTTATTTATTTCGTAGGTAACAAAGGAAATACAAAGTATTTGAAATATGCTGTTGGAGGGAAAGAACAAAAAAACGATGCTCATTTTTTAGAAATGGCAGGAGCATTGGCAATCTTTGATTTTTGTGAAAATATTAACAAAACCACTAATAAAACACAGGTAAAAGAATTTGGTATTGAAAATGATTCTGAACCAATTAAATTTAGAGATTTAAACCTAAATAATCAAAAAGAAATTGCAAAACCATTAACTAAATACAAGTTATTTGCGGAGTATCTAAACATTGGTTTACCAAAGGCTCTTAATAAGTCTAGATGGACGAAAAGTAACATTAAACTTGTTAATAAAACCGAAAATTCATTTTTAGATGAACAATACTTTAACAGACCCGAGTATAAGATTCAAATTGAGGCATTTAACAATCACTTTATTTCTTGGTTGAATGAAATGGAGAATAATAAACCTTCATTTAGTCCATACAATAAAATAAGTTGGAGAGATGCTTTAAACTTAATTAAGGGAGGCCCAAACTTAGAAATAACCAAAAGTTTTAAAGCTATTGACATTGAAAACTGTAAGTTGATAACAGAAATAGGTATTAGATCTACTTCAAAGGCAATGCACACTACCTTGATTAAAATTTTTGGTAAATCAACCGAGAATGTATTGAATAAACACAATCTTTTAAAACAAGAAAAAAATGTCTAAAAAAATATTCAGACTCCACGAAGGAGGCATTACAGGAAATACAGGATGGTTTATAAGTGGAATAATTACACCTAACCATCTAAAAACAATAATAACAGAAGGTAAAGACGCAGCTACTTCGATTCCGACCCCATTTGCTACTATTGATTTGGTGAAATCAGCATTTAAATGGGTTGCGGAAAACGATATAAAAGGGAGCTCTGCACATCATAAATTAGTTTCCGATGCTCTTGATATTGCTCAACTGTTTTATTCCTCTCCGAAGAATAGAAGTAAAATCAGGATCATTGCCTGGAATCCTAAAGACCGCTTAAAGGAATTGATTTTAAAGGGTAACAAAGTCCATAGGAAATATGCAGAAACACTTCAATTATTTTGGAATCAGGATAGTGTCGTAGAATCTAAGATTGGAAATGAGGTTATTTATAATTTTGAAAAAGTAAATAGACTTTATTTTGTTCTGAACAAAGAAAACAATTGTATTATTGGAGGCACCTCTCCTGCTACTTTGTTTTTTGCATCACCCGATGCAAGAAAAGTTACAAAAAACTTGAAAATTACAATTGGACAGGATACGCTTCTGGATGATAATTATGCATCTCTGCCAGAAAGGGACTCTTCGTTTATTAAATATATTTACACCTTATCAAAACAACTTGGTTTTGCTAATGTGTTTCCTGAAGTTTATGCTTACCTGGAGAAAGTGAAGGGAAATCATCTACCTCCGGATTTGACACAAATAATAACGGAAATAGAAATTGATAATATTAATAATTATAAGGCCTGTACAGTTCTTAATAATGACAACGATACTTGCGAAATACTAGGTATTAAGCTTGGGGTTCAGCAAATTGATACTGGTGGTATTTCTTTAGAAAGTGATTTTGTTATCAAATCAGACTTTGTTTCCAATGGCATTAAACCTTTAGTTTTGCCACAATACCCATTTTCGAAAAAATGGACATATACAACCAAAGGGATTATTTGGGATGAAAAAACTCAAACTCCATATAAAAATACTGATAGCCCTGAGAAATCAAAATTACCGGTACAGCTTGACCCTTATTTTTGGTTGACCATTGGTAACTTTTTTGAAGATAAAATCATTGAACTACCCTACCCAATAGATGATTCAAAATTCAAAACGTGTGGTTCAAAGAAACATTTACTTCCTCTATCCGCAACATTTTTCAGATATTTTAAAGCTGAAAATGCATCGCAGTTATTAACGATAAAAGAACGTTCAGGTGGGAATATTGATGCCGAACTTAAAATACCTGTTAAGGGAGGAGAAATTACGTTTAAAAAGCAATATTCAATAGCCGATAAGAACATTGAAATATTAGATGTTCATATGGCAATTTTCCCGTTTCTAAAATCTAAAGACTTTGAAATAAATCATAATATCGGACTGTTAGATGACCGTTTAGACAAATCAGTTGAATTAATAATGAGTTGTTTTAAGAAAGGAGAACAACTTCAAATTACAAGACCAATTACAAGAAATCCAGGCACAGGTGGAGAATTGATTAGTAAATACTATAAAGTAAATAATCAACCTGATGCATTTGGTATTTCTTCCAATTCTACAAATGGTTTTGTAGTTCCAATAATGAACGAAGTTAGCGGTTCAACTAAAGTTAATTTTGCAATTGACTTCGGTACAACCAATACTCATATTGAATACCAATACGGAGGCAATGACTCTATTCCGCTTGATAATACTCCAAATTTTCCGTTATGGCAATCACTAATAAATAGAAATACGAAAGGAATAGACCCTTTATATTTTGAAAATGAAAATACCTTTGAGCAAGAAATATTGCCTTTTGCTTTTTCTAATAATAATGATCTCAGTTTCCCGTTACGGTCTGCATTAGTTCACAATAAAGATGTTAACTTTAACTTTAAAGTTGATATAGTAAGGCAGGTTAATAATTATTTACTACTTGAAAAAAGAAGTGTTCCTAAATATCTTGAATTACACACTCAATTAAAGTGGAGTAATTACGCTGATACTATAGACGAAAAGAAAGTAGAATCATATCTTGAATTTCTCACCACAATTGTATTTTATAAAACATTACAACTTGGAAGTAATCCAGCTAATTCTACAATTATTTGGTTTTACCCTGTTAGTATGGATGAGGGAGAGCTTGGAGTATTCTTTAAGCTTTGGAAAGATGTTTATAAAAGAGTATTTAAACAGACCTCAGATAAGCGCATTAAAGGCATACCCGAAAGCATTGCTCCATACTTGTATTACAAATCTTCCGTAGTGGGATTAAGCTTGTCAATTGATGTTGGAGGGGGTTCGTCCGATATTGCGGTTTTCGATGAAGATGATAAAAAGGTGAAACTAATATCGTCGTTTAAGTTTGCGGGTAATGCAATTTTTGGTGACGGTTATCCTTCAAATGAATACCAAAACAATTCTGACAGAAATGGATTTGTTAAAACATTTCAAAACTTTGGAATGGATGCGGTTAAAAATGATGAGCAAAAAGAAAGCATTTTAAAGAACATCTTAAATGACCGTAAAAACTCGGCTGACTTTAGCAGTTATTTATTTGCATTAGAACAAGAGGAGTCTTCTAATTTCAGTTATACCAGACTTTTGGAAAAGAATAAAAAAATGAAACTCTCTATGTTGGTTTTTTATGGTGCTATTGCCTATTACTCTGCCAATCTACTCAAAAAGGCAGGTATTGGCATTCCTAAGTACGTATTGTTAAGTGGCACGGCTTCAAAGTCTGCATCAATTGTAGATACATCAGAAAAGTTAAGTAATCTATCAAATATGTTCCAATTTATTTTTGAGAATGTCTATAATACAAAAGCAACTGCACCTTTAAAAATTAAACTGTCTCCAATTCCAAAAGAAGTTACCTGCAAAGGGGCATTAAAGGCAAATATCGATGATAGCATAAAAGAATCTCCAATAAAGTTCTGGATTGGAGGAACACAACCTAATAGTTGGGGAGTTATTCTTGATAGAGAGAAAGACGTTCAAAATACTCCCAAATATGGTGACCTGGACGATAAGCATAAAAGTGAAATTGAAGAAACTATTAAAAATTATTATTCAATTTTGGATAATTACATCCAAACTGTCCGCATAGAATCTAAATATATTATTGAACCTGGTGCATATACAATATTCAAAGAATTAAGAAATGCCGGAATTAAGGATTTCCTTATGAGGGGTATAAAAGCCTATTATAAAAAGGATGATACAAGAATTGAAGAATCTCTATTCTTCTACCCTCTAATTGGGATACTTAATAAATTGTCTTACGCACTTGCTGAAAAACAAACCGAAGATGAATAAAGTAATTATATTAATACTCATAATAGTTGGATATGTGCAAGTATCTTTTGCACAAATCCAATTAAAGGATTCTACCGAAGCCTACAATTATTGGGCAAATCGTGGAATAATTGAAGCTGTTTATGCCTATATGAATGACTATATTGTAACTGTAGGTGAAGCAAATTCACAAGCTGAAATTCAAGGCAAAGGCAAATATTTTAACGAGGTTATTAATGGAATTGAATCAAAAGAAACCTTACCAACTTTTATTAAAATATCAACATTGTTAAAAGCAAATTCTTGGATTGGTGCAGAAAAAACACTCTTTAGCCCATTAAAAAAGAACTTTGACAATAAAACACCTCTTAATGAACTATTTTTTAAATCTAAAAAGCCAGGGAGTAATGATTTAATTACAGTAATACCAGGGAAGAAAAATAAAAATGAAAATTGGGACACCAAGACTAAAGAAATTATTTTTAATTATAATACTACCCTTGGAGGTTTTGCAAAAGAAAAGCCTGGTAAGTTACCAGAGAAAAGCCCAGAGCCATCAAGCTTTGATAATCCAATATCTAAGCCAGAAATACAAGAAAGGAACATATCTGAAAAGATAACTCCAAAACAAATTCCTTTGAAGAGTTATCTTGTGTTTGCTAGTATTTTTTTTATTGGGTTAATAGTTGGAGGTTGGTTGATTTTTGTAATTTCTAAAAAGAAAATCTATTCAATTTTAGATGTAGAAAAACACCATTATATAAAAAAGTATCTCAATAATGGGGAAAGATTTATTTTTAAATACATTGGCGTTGTTTATATTTTGAAGAAACAAAAAGATTTGTACAAAAATGAAAGTGAATCAAATGGTCGAAGCAAAGGATATGAATTAATTAATTTAGAAAATAAAATTTCTCGATTAGAGAACGAGAAAAAAGAACTTTTGGATGAAAACAATGAATTGGGAAAGCAGATTGAAGAAAAATGTGCAGGTAGTATTAGAAAAACAGGCTACGATAACCCTAAGCCCCTAAACTCAAAATATGAAGCTCCACCTAAGATGATGAAGTTATTTTTCAATATGCCTAAAAGTGATGGTAGTTTTCAAATGTCAAATGGAGAACCATTAAATGACGGAAAAAAATACTTTAAAATAGAGTTCGAGGATTCTTCAAATTGTGGAGAACTATTCTATTTGCCAAGTGAAAGAGACCAAAAAGCAATTAACCGTTTAGAATCATTTCTTAAACCAGTTTGTGACATTGAAAACATTTCGAACGATACAACTGCAACAAAAATTGAATTAATTCAGAGCGGTAAAGTATCTCTAATAAATAGCGGGTGGATTATTAATCCAGATAAAAAAATCAAGATAAGACTATATTAAAAATGATTCTATTACAAATAGATATAACACAGGTTAATCTGACTGCCAACGATGTTGGAAAGAATACTAACCTTTTGTGTAATATGGATATTGTGATAATCTTAGGGGGGTTAATATTTCAGGTAATCAATTTTATTAGTGTAATCTCAAATATTTTCAGACCAAACAATTTTTTTCTATCAAACTTTTTCGAAGAACTTGTTTTATTGAAAAAGTAAAAATTGAGATTTAAAAATTATTGATATAAAGTGTATAAAATAATATGTTGTAGATGCAATATCTGGAAATAAAGTAAAAGATGTAAATATTTTTAAGGAATATTTAATTAAGTAAAAAAGATTATGGATCAAATTATATTTTTAATAATAGCATTTATTGTAGGTTTAATAGTAGGTCGGTATATGATGCTGAGAATATTAACTAATTCAATCAAATCCCTAATTAATGAAAAGCCTACTAACAAGGAAAAGAGATATTCATATGAAATTTTAAATTTTGTTTCTGACTTAAAGGATGTTAAAGAACATCTTACAAAATGGAAGATTGATACAGAAAATTATTTAAGTCAATTTAAAAAAAACAATGATAACAACACATCCTCACATACAACAAATAATGATGATTTTGAAACTATTAAAGAAAAATATAATTTAATGGTTATTGAAAGGAATCGAATCAATCAGGAAAAAATATCCTTTATTTCTAAACTAAAAAAATGTAACCAAAATCTGGAATGGTATAAAAACAAACTATATGAAGGTAGCAAGGATGTAGATTTATATAAACTGAATGAACGTAAAAAGGAGGTAGAAATAGATAAGTCGAAACTATCTGATAATAAAAAAGAGTTTGAGATATCTAATACTGCACTATGCAAACGTATCAAAGAGCTGGAATTTTCTAATACTAAACTTAATAAACATAAAAATGAGGTGGAGTTATATATCTCTAAATTAGTTGAACGTAACAAAGAGTTGGAAATATCTGTTTCTAAACTGAGTGAACGCAAAAAAGTGGATAATACAAACAAGTCAGGTCCTAACACAAGATATGTTATAAAAACACAAGGTAATGATAAGCCTGAAACATACAAAAATAAGACCTTTTGTAAAATCGAAAATGATACTAAAGAATTTAAGTCTATAAGAAAAATTTATTTTAGCATGCCTGATACTAATGGTAGTTTTCAAATTTCAAATGGGGATCCTTCAAATGACGGTAGAAAATATTTTAGAATTGAATTTGTGGATTCTTCAAACCGTGGAGAACTTTTCTATATTCCAAGTGAACGAGATCAGAAGGCAATCAACCGTCTAGAAAAATTTCTTAAACCCGTTTGTGACATTGAAAACATATCGAACGCAGTAACCGCGACAAAAATTGAATTAATTCAAAGTGGTAAAGTATCACTAATTAATGACAATTGGATCATTGATCAGAATAATAAAATTAAGATAAAACTATATTAAGCAATGAATACTGAATTTTGGCACATCTTTGAAATAATTGTAATTGCTATTGTTATAATTGTTCAGGTAATACACTCTGCACTAGTTTATTCAAATATTTCAAAACTAAAAAACATTCTCACCTTCAAGTTGTTTTTAAGAAATGGTTTTGTTGAGAAAGAAAAAATTGGAAAGATTGATCTTGATTCAACAGATATCCATTATGAAGACAAAATAGATTTAAACGAAGAATCATTTACTAAGCATGCAGTTGATGAAGTTGTAAAGTTATCCTTAGTTGATACAGAAGGAAGCAATGAAACTATTACAAAAATTAAAGTAGCAATAAATACATACCTTATTAATAATTACGGGGCAGCTGTTAATTTTAGTATTATAAAAGACATTGTTGATAGAGAAATTGAAGTTAAAGATGAAGAAATATCACAATCTGTTACACTTCCTCTTTACCTTGGTTTAGCAGCGACAATGATTGGTATTATTTTCGGTCTTTTCTCAATGCCCGAACTAAATGGCGATGGATTTTTAGATGGTGTTAATGCTCTAATTGGAGGTGTTAAAATTGCAATGATAGGTAGCTTGTCTGGCTTGGCCTGTACCATTTTTTTATCTTCCTTTTCCTACAAGAAGGCAAAACGTATCATACAGAAAGACAAAAACGAACTCCTCACTTACTTGCAAGCAAAACTATTACCTGAACTTATAAAAGCAGAAGATACAGGAGTTTCAGGCCTAAAAGCAAGTTTAGATAGATTTGCAAGAGTAGCAACAAATATTTCTGATAATGTTCTTATGGCAGCAAATCAATCAGGTGAAAACCTTGAATTACAGAAAGAAGTAATGGAAAAGATTGATAATATGAAAGTGCTTAAAGTTTCCAAATGGAATCTGGAACTGTTTGAGAAGATGGAAAAAAATATGGAAGCATTCAATAATTTCTCTGGCTACTTAACCAACATGGAACGCATAACTTCACAACTTTCTGAGTTTGCTAATAAAACTTCAGATGTTAATAAAATAATCAATGGAATTGATACCACTTTAGTAGAGTCAAGAGATTTGACACGTTTTCTTTCATCTCACTTAGAAAAGATAGAAAATACAGGAAATGCAGCATTAAAATCTGTCGGTATTGTAGAATCACATTTTGAGGATGCAATAAAGTCATTGAGAGAAAGAACAGAAGAAATGATCAACCAATTATTTAAAAGCGCAGGGAATCATGAAGGTAAATTAGAAAACATCTATGCAAATATTGAAAAAAACCTCAATAGTATAACATCCCAATATGTGGATGCTTTTAAAGATGCATATTCCAAATCTATTCCTAAGTTTGAGCAATTGGAAAATCTTGCTTTGATACCGGAAATAAAATCTGAATCCAACACCAATATTCAATTCTTAATTGAGAGTGTTAGTGAGTTAAATTCTTCTTTAAAATTATTACAAGGTAATTTAAATAATCATACAATTACCAGTATCCTTAATTCAATTGATGAAAATTTAAAAATAAAACAAGATCGTAGAACCAACTACAATAAATCACAAATTAAGGCAAATAGTTCTTATAATAAAATAGATCCTTCAATTTCAGAAGATGAAACATTAAGCCTTGGAAAAGTAATAAAGAAATTATTCTAATAATCAGAATATGAACACTTATAAAACACAGACTTTAGATAACTGTAGAAAAAGTTTAATACTTTTTTTCCTAATTCCAATAATTTTAATAGGATTTATTTATATTAATTATGGTGATATTATTGAAGTAATCATTCGACGACAAAATATTATGTCAGAGCTTTTTCAACTTAAAACTCATCTTTCAATCTTCCAAGAAAAAATAACAACAATTCCAGAAAAGAGTTTGCCTATTGTCGTATCAACAATAGGGTATTACTCCCTAATATCAATCTACTTTTTGTTTTTAGGTTGGCTAATACTGTTTGTATTTTCCTCTTATTTAAAATTGTCTCAAAGAATGAATCAGGAACTTATTATACTTTTTGAAACAGTTATTCTTAGTGCTATTTATATTTTTTCAATTATTCCAGGATTAGTTTTATGGCTAACTATATTGGGAGGGTTATTTTTAATTTCTGTGGTTATAATGTTATTTCTTTATTGGAACTATAATAGACTAATTCGAAATGAAAAAAGATAATATTTTCTGGATAAGTTATTCTGATTTAATGACAAGTTTGTTTTTCGTTATGCTCGTTCTGTTCGTGGTAACAATTGGTTATCTAAAGTATAATTTAAAAACAACTAAAGAACAATTGAATAAGATTCACGAATTACAAACTGCCGTTCAACAATTGCCTGATGAGTATTTTGAATATCAATCGCAATACAAGAGATTTAAATTCAATAAGCAAATCCAATTTGAAAAAGGAAGTTCAACAATAAAACCTAAATATCATGGTTACCTAAAACAAGTTGGCAACTCAATTGTTAATCTTATAAATGAACTTAAGAACCAAGATAAGTTTAGTAAATTTGATATTAAATACCTTGTTGTAATTGAAGGTATGGCATCTAAAGACTCCTATTCAAAAAATTATGAACTAAGTTATAAACGAGCATTGTCTTTGTTTCGTTTTTGGAAAACTAATGGCATTTCATTTGAAGCTACAGACATTGAAATTCAAATTTCCGGAAGCGGTACAGAAGGTATTCGAGAATATTCTGGTGATTATGAATATAAAAACCAGCAATTCCTTATTCATATAATCCCTAAAATGGGTAAAATACAAAATAATGAAAATAGGTAATCCATATTTAATATTAAAAACTGCAACTATTTACGCATTTTTAATTGTAATTATGCAAATACAAAGTGGTTGTTCTGGATGTTCTCCATCAGGAAGAAAAAGTCATCAAAAAACAAATTCGTATAAAGCTTCAACTCCACATTCTACAAATAGACATGATTCAAAAAATAAAGAATCTCAAATAAATTCAACAATTAGCAGACAAATACTACCTTTAAATGAATTATACAACAAATACAAAAGATCTGTATTTATAGTTTATACATCAGATGGTATCAACAATTACCAAGGTTCCGGTTTTTTTATTTCAAAGAGTGGTGTAGCCATTAGCAATTATCACGTTTTTGAAGATACGTCTCAGGGGTTGGAGGTTATCGAAGTTCTAGATGGTAAACAATTTAAAATATTAGACATCTTAGAAAAAAGCAAAGAAAATGATTACATAATTTTCACGGTAAAAATTGGCAATTATAATATTCCTAATCCAATTCCAATTGTTTCACGAACTTCTCAAATAGGTGAAGATGTTTTTGCAATAGGTAATCCTAAAGGTTTAGAAAGCACATTGTCAAAAGGTATTATTTCTGCATTTAGATATAATAACAGATTAATACAAACTACTACTGAAATTACGAATGGTAGCAGTGGTGGTCCATTGCTAAATATGAGAGGGGAAGTAATTGGAATTACTACATCAGGAATGGGAGAAGCGAATCTAAATTTTGCTGTTAATATTAAAAAACTAAAATTACATAGATTTACCAATCATTGATTATTTTGTTATTTTCTCCTCTTTCGTTTTATCTTAAATAATTCATCATAAATATTATCAACTGTTTTAGCATATCCTTTTTTTTCGCATTCCATTACTGCCTTATCAACTAATTTTTGTTCTTCTAAGCTAATAATATTTCGTTTTTGATTCTCCTTTCTCAAAGAACTTTTAAATTGTCCATGTCCAATTACTGTAGTACCAAAAAACTTTTTTACAAGCCATTGCATACCATATGCAAATAATATAAACGCAGCCATACCAAGAATTCCAATTAAAAGTCCCATAATAAATATAATTTTTGTTATTATTTAATAATAGGTTAAGTATTTAATGTAAAAATTTCAGATTTTTCAAAAACCAAAAAACCATATTGCTAATACTTACTGGTATTCGATTATTTATCTAATTCCTTAATACACATTTTTACAACCACATTAAGCAAAATAAAAAAAATCACGCAATAAAAAATCGTCATTCAACTTAATCCAAAAAAATGAACTATTAAAAATCTACTTTTTTCCTTACTTTTCTTCCCAAAATTTCAAATCAAATTGCATTTCAATATCTTTCTCATGTCTGTTAGGTAATAAATGATAAAAATCGTTTCCTGTAATTATTTCAAGACGATCAATACTTACAGCATAATCAATAATTTCTTCATTACATTTTTCATGAGGAAATAAAAAACCTATTCCTTGCATAATACTGTCATTATATATCAATATGGTTTTAAAAAAATGAGTCGGTATAACAACTTCATTGATACCAATTGTTTTATCAG
>CAYLPA010000037.1:0-14498 GCA_964385385.1 uncultured Saprospiraceae bacterium
ATAATTCAATAACTTTCGGCTAAATTTTATTTTGATGTGCTAGAGTAGTTTCTAAATGCACTTTATGTTATTATCATCTTAAAAAGATTTAAATATTGTTCGAATATTGTATGATTTTAAAAGCATTTTTATTAATTTTAAGATACTTAAAGAATATTGAAAAATTATAAATTATTTTTATTATTCGATAAATTTATTTAATTTTATTCAAAATTTAATAATTTACAAGATGCAATTATTTGCTAAGCATACAAGCCGGAAAAGAAAGGGTAAACAGAAAAATTATAATTCAATAAATTTTTTTATAAATGACAGCAATATTAATATCTTTGAAATTATGAAAAGACTAATTTTTTTACTGCTAATATTAATAACAGTATATTCCATTAAAGCCCAGAACCCTACTTTTGAATGGGTAAAAAGTAACGTGGATTATCCCGGTTATGGTGGAAAATCATCTGCAGGAACATTCGCAAGAGATGCTTCCGGCAATATCTATATACTTGGCAGTTTTAAGGGTATTGTTGATTTTAACCCCAGCCCCTCTGCTGCCCATTGGGTAAGTTCGGTAAATTACACATACACAGCTTATATACAAAAGCTGGATATAAATGGCAACTTTGTTTGGGTAAAAACTATTTTTTTTGAAAACGGGGGCTTAGGTCATTTAGAAATTGACGATAGTGGCAATTTATTAATTATGGGCAATTTCAAAGACTCTGTTGATATTGACCCTGACACCACGGTTTATAAGCTTGTTTCTAAAGGTGAGTATGATATTTTTATTTTAAAGCTATCATCTGCCGGCAATTTTATCTGGGCAAAATCTTTTGGAGGTATTAAAGATGTTGTTGTTCGTGATATGTGTATTGATAATCATGGTAATGTGTATTCTCATGGTTATTATAAGGACACGGTTGATTTTGACCCTGGTCCGGGAATCTGCATTTATGGAGCAGGTTATTCTTTGTATAATGACCCTCTTAAAAATGCTTTTATCCAGAAATTGGATAAAAACGGGAACTTTATTTGGGCAAAAGCATTTTTAAATGGTGAGACAGGGGGATGTTCCGATGGCATATCAATTGATTTGGATTCGTATGGGAATGTGTATTGTGCCGGATATTTTTCTGGAACCGGAATTGATTTTGACCCGGGTGCCGGACTAAGTACCCCTCCTTCCAATGCAATGGGTGAATACATTGTAAAGCTGGATAGCTTAGGGAGTTTTATTTGGGTGAAATATACCAGTCATGTAATTAGCTGGGGGTTTGCTGACCCAAATATGATTGAATTAGATAAATTTAATAATATATATACTACCGGTACTTTTAAAGGTCATGTTGATTTTGACCCCGGACCCGATACTTTGCTCCTTGCTGGATACGCTTCTGGTGATTCATGGGCATTTATCAAAAAACTGGACGAGAACGGAAATTTACTCTGGGCTAAATCTTATGGAAGAAACAATTGGAATCAACCCAATTCAATCACAACAGATACCTTTGGCAATGTCTTTTCCACAGGCATCTTCGTAGATTCAACCGACTTAGACCCAGGACCGGATACCCTTGTTTTTTATACCAAATCAATTGACTGGTCAAGCCAGGGGGCATATTTACAAAAACTAAATTCAAATGGAGACCTTTTATGGGCGGGAATATTGCAGGGTAATGATGGGAGATCCAGGGGATTTGATATAACTACTGATTATGCTGGGAATGTTTATGCAACAGGTGATTATGAAGACACTGTGGATTTTAACCCCGGACAGGGTGTTCATAACCAGACATCTCCAAACTCAAGGACAAACTCATATATCCTAAAACTAAGCCAGTGCAAAGTATATGCTACGGATTATGTTACAGCCTGCGATAGCCTAACATGGATGGATGGGGTTACCTACCACCAATCTACGCAGTCAGCTTATTATACACTGCCAAGTTCTGTAGGATGTGATTCGATTATTTGCCTTTCGCTTACTATCCCTATTATCAATACAACCGTGAATTTAAGCAACTACGGTGCTACGTTTATTGCCGGTCAAAACAATGCAAGCTACCAGTGGTTGGATTGCAATAATGACTATGCAGCACTTCCGGGAGATACAATGCAAATATTCACCCCAACTCTTAATGGCGACTATGCTGTTGCAATTAATGTTAATGGCTGTGTGGACACTTCTGCTTGTATGCATATCAGCAATGTCAGTATTGAAGAAATTGAAGGAAATACAATCAGACTTTATCCCAATCCAAATACGGGAGAGTTTATGTTAGACTTGGGCAATCAAAAAGCAAATGAGATTAGAATACTTAACAGCATGGGGCAGGAAATATTCATTGTGCAAAACGTAAACAGTCAATATTTCAATATGGAATTGAATCCTGGAATTTATTTTGTTCAAATACAAACTGAGAAAGATAATAGAACTATTAAGTTTATGGTGAAATAGTATGATAAATATATATATAAAATAAAGAAATATTTTTTCTCTAGTACCTCAAAATAAAATTTAGCCTAACTTTGCAGCAAATATCAAAACTTATATGAAGTCTCGTATAAAAAAAATATTGCAAAAGATATTTGGCTTTAAGAACTATCTTTTTGTTTTTTCAATTTATATTATTAAAACATTAAAATGGAATAGGAAAGAAAATGATTTTCTTCATTTCATAACAATAATTCCTGATGGTGGAATTATCTTGGATATTGGAGCTAACATAGGTGTTATGACGTATTATTTATCCAGAAAATTTCAAAATTCGCAAATATTTTCTTTTGAGCCTATTCCTCATAATCTTGTAAATTTAAAACGCATAATAAAGAAATTTAATTTAAATAATATTAAAGTTTTTGAAATGGCATTAGGTAATGAAAACGGAAATGTTGAGATGGTAATGCCTGTTTTTCATAATGTAAAATTTCATGGTTTGAGTCACGTTGTTGATGGAAAAAATTCTGAATTGAACGAAGGAGAAAAATTTATTTCTTCAATAAAAAGATTAGATGAAATAAAAGATATTAAAGAAGCTACATTCCCTGTTAATGCAATAAAAATTGATGTTGAGAATTATGAATATTTCGTTTTTCAAGGTGGAATTGAAACAATAAAAAAACATAAACCGGTTATTTACACTGAACTTTGGGATAACGAAAACAGACAAAATAGTTTTAAATTGCTTTGTTCTTTAGGCTATAAAACTAAAGTTCTGCAAAATGGAGAACTGATTAATTTTGACCCTGAGAAACATAAAACTCAGAATTTCTTTTTTATTCCGAATGATTAAACCTCTTAAGTAGTTTTAGCAAGAAAACTAATAAGTTTTAATTTATTTTTATATTTGCATTTATGCAAAGGAAATTTCTCACAAATCTTGTTTTTCTACTTTTTCTTAATTTGCTGATTAAAGTCTTTTGGGTAATATTTATTGACGTAAAAGTTCAGAATATTGTTGGAGCCGCAGATTATGGATTTTATTTTATTATTCTGAACGCATCCTTCCTTTTTAATATTATTTTGGATTTTGGAATTACAAATTTCAACAACAAAAATATTGCTCAGAACAACCATCTGCTGAAAAAATATTTTTCAGGTATTTTTGTTATCAAACTGTTGCTTGCTCTAATCTATTCATTAGTTCTATTGGTTTTTGCGCTTCTGATGAATTTTGATGAGCGGGAAATGAAGTTTTTGATTTTTGTAGGAATCAACCAGTTTCTAATATCATTAATCCTTTATCTGCGTTCAAATATTTCAGGTCTTCATCTTTTCAAAACTGATAGCATTCTATCCGTTACCGACAGGGCATTGATGATTATTATTTGCTCGGTTTTAATTTGGGGAGGTGTTACAAACACAAAATTCAAAATTGAGTGGTTTGTTTATGCTCAAACTTTTTCCTATGCTTTAACTGCTATAATTGCTTTTCTAATTGTTATAAAAAAGGCAAAATTTCAAAAGTTTAAATTCAATTGGCCATTTATTTTGATGATTATTAAACAAGCATTTCCTTATGCTGTTTTGATTTTTTTAATGACTTTCTATAATCGTATTGACACTATAATGATTAAAATAATTGTTAAGGGTGAAGCTGCAAATATTCAGTCCGGATATTATGCTTCAGCTTTTCGTTTGCTTGATGCTGTTAATATGATTGCTTATTTGTTTGCTGTTTTATTACTTCCGATTTTTGCAAGAATGATAAAGTTAAAAGACTCTGTTGAGCAATTGACACGTCTTGCTTTTACATTATTGTTTACTATTGCAGTAATTATTTCAGTTAGCTCTTACTTCTTTAGATTTGAATTGATGCAATTATTATATCCTTCACATCCTGAAGAATCGGCAAAAATATTTCCAATACTGATGAACGGATTTTTTGGAATTTCAGCAACCTATGTTTTCGGTACTCTTCTTACGGCTAATGGTAGCCTTAAAAAATTGAATATTATTGCTGGCTGTGGAATGTTAATTTCATTTTTATTAAATCTAATCCTTGTCCCAAGGTTGTTGGCTGTCGGCTCAGCTTATGCAAGTTTAATATCTCAAATAATTACTGCAATAGTTCAGATTATTGTTGTAGTTAAAATTTTTAAGTTTAAAATAAATTATAAATATCTTGCTTCATTAATTATTTATGTAACAGGAGTTATAATATTTGCTAATATCTCTCATCTTATTCATGAAAACTGGCTTATAAATATTTTCTTCCTTATAGGAGCATCTTTAATTCTTGCCTTTATTTTAAAATTGATTAATCTGAAATCTCTTTTTAAAATTTTTAAAGAAGGATAGTCTTTTTTTATTGGATTAATGACATCATAAACAATAATGCTTTACGATAACAGTTATAAATTTATTATATAAGAAAAGTATTATTTGAATTTATCTAAGCTGACAAATATTGTTCATTCAATAAATTTTCATATTTTTGAATTTTCCAACACACAAAAAAATTATATTAAACATGAAAGAAATAAACAAAGAAACCAATGATTTTAATTCGGCAAATTTATTATTGTTTTTATGGAAATGGCGTAAAGTTATAATAATTGTAAGTGTTATTGCGGCAGTTGCTTCAGTCGTATTTTCTATGCCATATTTTATTACACCGAAATTTAAATCAACTGTTATTCTTTTCCCTACTTCAACAAATTCAATTTCAAAAGCACTTTTGAGCGAAAATGCGGGGCTAAAGCAAGATATTATGGAATTTGGTGAAGAAGAACAAGCAGAGCAATTACTCCAGATTTTAAGTTCAAATGATATCAGGGCAAAGATTGTTGAGAGATACAATTTAATGAGCCATTATGATATTGATAGTACGGGCAAGTATAAAATGACTTATCTTTTTAAAGAGTATGAAAGCAATATTAATTTCAGACGAACCGAATATATGGCTGTAGAAATTTCTGTAATGGATAAAGATCCTGTGATAGCTGCCAATATTGCTAACGATATTGCTAAACTTCTTGATTCTACAAAAATTCAAATGCAACAAAAAAGAGCGATAAAAGGTCTGAAAATTGTTAAAGCAGAATATTTCCAACTTCGAGATGAAATTAAATTCATGGAAGATTCATTAGCAGTGTTGAGAAATCTTGGTGTAAACGATTATGAGTCTCAGGCAGAAATGATGAATATGCAATTAGCTATGGAAATTGCTAAAAATCCAAATTCTGTTGCTGTGAAATCTTTGGAAGGCAATCTTGCTATTTTGTCAAAATACGGGACTCCTTATGTTTCTATTAGAGACCAATTAGAATATGAAAAAAAGCAATTAACAACAATTAAAACAAAATATGAGGAAGCTAAAGTTGATGCAGAAGAAGCATTGCCCCAAACTTTTATTGTTGACAATGCTTTTCCTGCTGAAAAGAAATCATATCCGGTGAGATGGGTAATTGTTTTTGTTGCAACTTTCTCTGCTTTCATTCTTTGTATTTTAGCTTGTATTTTATTTGAAAGCATATCTAAGCTGAAAATTAAAAATGAATAATACTTTTAGTATTGTCGTTTTCAATATCAAAGCCTAAACCTTTATAAAATTACTGAATAAATACCGGGTGGATAAATAATTCTGAAAAAATTTGAAGAAAGAAATAAACATAAAATGGATTTACTTAATTAGTATTGTTTATATTGTTTTAAATTCAATATTAATCGCTAATGAATTTTATTGGTTTTCTGTTTTGCCTGCTCTTATTCTTGTGCTTTTATTATACTTATTTTCACTTGACAAATTAATTTTCCTGATTGCTTTTCTAACACCCTTAGCTGTAAATATTAGAGATTTTGACTTAGGTTTTGGAATTTCATTACCAACCGAACCATTAATGGCTGGTGTACTACTTATTTTTATAATAAAATTATTTTATAAAAACAGCATTGATATAAAACTTCTTAAACACCCTGTAACTATAGCTATCCTAATAAATCTTATCTGGATATTTATAACAAGTATAACGAGTGAAATTCCTTTCGTCTCTCTAAAATTTTTGATAGCGAGATTATGGTTTATAGTTCCGTTTTATTTTATTGCTGTTAGTATTTTCAAAAATTATAAAAACATAAAAATATTTCCATGGGTTTATGTTATTTCTTTGCTTGGTGTTATCTTCTACACGATTTCTAAGCATGCTTCTTATGGTTTTGATTCAGAAATTGCTCACTGGATAATGTCGCCGTTTTTTAATGACCATACTGCTTATGGTGCAGTTATAGCGATTTTTGTTCCTGTTTTTATTGGATTTGTTTTTAATGATGAGTACTCAAAAACTCAAAAAACAATATCTTTAGCTGTTTCAGTAATTTTGCTAATTGCTTTATATTTTTCTGTGAGTCGTGCTGCCTGGCTTAGTGTTGTGTTTGCTTTTGGAGTTTATATTATTGTCTTGTTGAAGATTAAATTTTCATGGATATTTAGTTTTCTAATTATTGTCATTGGCTTATTTTTCACATTTCAAAATGATATTGTTAATAAAATGTCGAGAAACAAACAAGACTCTTCTGCCGATTTAGTGGAACATGTTCAGTCAATGTCAAATATTACTTCTGACGCTTCAAATCTTGAGAGAATGAATCGTTGGATGGCTGCAATAAGAATGTTCAAAGAAAGACCTTTCTGGGGTTGGGGACCAGGAACCTACCAGTTTATTTATGCTCCTTTTCAAACTTCAAAAGATAAAACGATAATCAGCACAAATGCTGGAAATAAAGGAAATGCTCATAGCGAATACATAGGACCTATGGCAGAGTCTGGAGTTTTTGGAATGCTTACATTTCTTTCTATTGTTGTCTGTATTGTTATCACAGCTCTCAGGGTGTATAAAAATGCTACTGATAAAAGAGTTCGGTATTTGAGCTTATTATTTATGTTAGGACTATTTACTTATTTTATGCACGGTATGTTAAATAATTTTCTTGATTCCGACAAAGCATCAGTTCCTTTTTGGGGATTTGCTGCAATTATTGTTGCCTTGGATTTATATCATAAAAACAAGAAAGAAATAAGTTAAAAAAAAACCAATGGAATTAACCATTGGTTTTATAATAATATTGAATTTTGAATCTTTATTTTTTAGGAATATTTTTCAAAGTTTCTACAAGAAAATCCCAAAATTTTTCAACAGTTTCGATGTTTACCATCTCGTCAGGTGAATGGGGATTTCTAATTGTTGGTCCAAAAGAAATTAAATCCATATTAGGATAAACATCACCAATAATTCCACATTCCAAGCCAGCGTGAATTACTTTAATTTCGGGAACTTTTCCGAATTTATTAGTATAAACATCTTTCATTGTTGCTAAAATCGGTGAATTAACATTTGGTTTCCAGCCCGGATATTTACCTTCATATTTCACTTCGGCTCCGGCAAGTTCAAATACAGAGCCAACCATATTTGCCAGGTCATCTTTAGCAGAGTCAACAGAGCTTCTTTGTAATGATGAAAGCTCGATAATTCCATTTTCTGATTTTACAATTGCAAGATTTGTTGATGTTTCAACAACCCCTGCCATGTCTGCACTCATTCTTATAACGCCGTTTGGACAGCCATAAATTCCCTTGATTAGGTTTCCCTGAGTTTTTGTGTCAATTAAGCTTGAAGGTTTTTCTGTTTCTGTAACTTTAATTTCTAAACCGGGTTCTGTTGATGAAAGTTCACTTTTAATTATTGCAGTAATTTCTTTAATATAATTTAAAAATTCTGCTTTATGAGTTTTAGGAATAGTAATAATAGCCATAGCATCGCGAGGAATAGCATTACGTAAACTGCCACCATCAATTTTGGCTAATCGCATTCCGAAATTCTTAGTGGAATGATGAAAAATTCTGTTAATAATTTTGTTTGAGTTACCTCTTCCCAACTGAATATCCAATCCTGAATGTCCACCTTTTAAACCGGTAACAATTATTTCATAAGCATCAACATCGGCAGGTACTTCTTCTTCTGTGTAATGATATTCAACATTTGTGTTAACTCCACCTGCACAGCCAACATAAAGTTCGCCTTCGTCTTCGGAGTCCATATTTATTAAAATATCTCCGTTAAGCAGTCCTGGCTTCAAACCAAAAGCACCGGTCATTCCAGTTTCTTCATCAATGGTAAAAAGAGCTTCAATTGGTCCGTGTTCAATGTTTGTAGATTCTAAAACAGCCATTGCAGCAGCACATCCGATACCATTATCAGCACCGAGAGTAGTTCCTCTGGCAGTTACCCATTCACCATCAATATAGGCATCAATTGGGTCTTTTTCAAAATCATGTTCTATATCATTGTTTTTCTGAGGAACCATATCAATATGTCCTTGCAAAACAACAATCATTCGGTCTTCTAATCCTTTAGTTGCAGGCTTTTTAATTATAACACTTCCAAGCTCATCAACTAAGGTTTCCAAACCTAAATTTTCTCCGAAGTTTTTTACAAATTCAGTAATTTTTTCTTCTTTTTTCGAAGGATGTGGTACATTGCAAATACCTGCGAAATTTTTCCATAAATCAGTTGGTTTTAATTCCCTTATTTCATTATTCATTATTTTATCTCCTATTTTTTTATTATAAATTTAAATTAATAGAAAATCAAGCAAATTTTTAAACATAATTTATTATTAAAGATTTGCCTGATTTTTAATTTTTTACTAATTATTCTTAAGATGGTGATTCTAAACCATAACCTTGTTTTTTATCAGCTTTTTTAAGCAAGAATGCTAAAAATAAAGCAAGAACACCTAATCCAACTAACATTAAAATTGGAGTAGTATAATTAAAAACAGGTATTTCATGAGCAACTTGCATTTCCTGCATTCTCTCACTGATTTGCAGCCTTGTTAATCCCTGTGCTTCTAAACCTGCTCTAACTGTTTCAATCTTTGCAACAACTACAGGATTTGATTTATCTAATACCCAACCTATGCCTTTGAAAAATGCATTTAAACCCCAGTTTTGTATAGTGAACATAACGGCATAAGCAGTTCCCAATCTGTTTTCTGCAACAATTTTTGCTACGGAAGGCCACATTGCAGCAGGAACTAGTGAAAAAGCAATTCCAAGAGATAATAATCCCAAATACCCAAGAATTATATTGTCAAAAATTGACAAAGTTAGATGAGCGAAAATTAAAAGCAATGCTCCCAGTATCATTAATGAAGCTGCTTTTCCTTTTGAGTCAACAATCTTCCCAAAAATTGGCGTAAATAAAATAGACCCTAAAGGTATAAGACTTGCAGTCTTTGGACCGTTATGTAACCACAATGAAAGAGTATCGGAAAGTGCGTAAATGTAGCCGATAAATAATAATATGATAAAAATTACTGCCCCGAATTTTCCTTTTTTGCTTTTTATATTTGAGGGTACAAGAGTAATTGCAAGAGCAAAAATAAATAAGCCAAGATATATTGATAAATTACCCAGCACTTTACTTCCAAACAATGTTATTGTTGCATCTGCAGACAAATTATATGTAAAACCAAATTTATGTATTAAAAGGTCAGGTGCATATTGCATAAATGGAAATACTGCTGAATAGAAAGTTACGCATAGTAATGCTATAAAAAGAAATGACCTGTTTGTGATTAATTTAACCAAATCAGAAAGTTTGAAAGCTTCATCGTCTCCTTCAATAACTTGTCCTTTTCTTTGTTTGTCAAGTTTAGCATCAAACATCATATAAAATAAGAACATAAGAAATCCTATTCCAATTAATGTTGCAGCAAAATTTACTGCGGGAGAAACAGCACCTGCTCCGATATCAATTGATAATGCCTGACCTAAGGTTGAGCCTAATCGACCGAATCCCATGTTTATTGCCATTGCAAGAGCAAGCTCATATCCTTTAAACCATTTTACAATAGTTCTCATAGCAATAACACACATAATTTCCAGTCCTGAACCAAACAATAATCTTCCAACCATCATTATCCAGAGTTGGTCATTTAAGTCGTTTGAAAATGTTCCGGCTGCACCTAAAGCAGTCAATGCTGCTCCACAAATTGCGAGTAAACCAAACACTATTCCTGTTCGTCTTATTCCCCATTTATCTAAAATTATTCCTCCAATAATTATCATTCCAAAAACATTTGCCCAGGTTGTCCACTGAATCAATGTTCCAAATTGGCTACTTGTAATACCCATTTCTGTAATCATCAAAGGTTTGATTCCTGAAAAGAAATCCTGAAACCAGTATGTGCCAAAGGTTATCCCACTAATTAGTATTAATACTACCCATCTCAATGCTGCCGAGTCTCTCAGCGTTTTTTTAATTGCTTCCATAATTATTCTTTAATTTATTTATAAATTTTATGAATTCTGAAATTGGATGGCTAAAATAGAAAAAATCTATTAAAAAAATGATAATTTGATATATTAAATTTGTGAAAATTTAGAATTAGCTTTTTTTATAATTTAAAAATATTTCCAAAAAAATGAATTTTATTATGATTTCTCTATTGATTTCAAAAAAAAATCCAGAATTTAAATTTGATGCTGTTTGCACCAATTACCAGCTTATAAGGAAGGATTGACTTGTTAAAAAGAATAAAAAACAAAGAAAATATTTTTTAAGTAAAATGTTTTTTTTATAAGTTTATGAATTATTTTAAAAAAAATATTTGAAAATAAATTTAAATATAGAATTATGAAAAGGAAAAATATTAACAAAATCTTGCTTCTTTTTTTTCTGTTAGCATGCGGACAGTTTTCAAATGCACAAAATTTTATTTCATTTATAAATGATAATTATGCAGGAGCATCTGGTATGAATTTTCAGCCTGCTTCAATTGTTGACAGTAGATATAAAATAGATGTTACACTTTTAGGTGCAAGTTTTAATTTGTCTAATAATTATTTAAAATTTGACAGGTCTGTATTTTTTGATACTATTAAACAACAGGACAATGACTTTCGCAATAAATACATATCAGAAAACTTGAAGGACAAAGATAAAAGAGCCTTGCTTACTGGAGAAATACAGGGATTAAATATTATGTATTCAATAAACAATAAACATGCAGTTGGATTTTCAACAAGATACAGGACTGTTCTTAATATTGATGGTGTTGATGAGCCAATGGCAAGGATGATTTTTGAAAAATTTGATATTAATCCATTTTTTGACCAGGAATTTAATTTTAGCAATATTAGTTTACAGCAAAATGTATGGAGAGAATTTGGATTAACTTATGCCGGAGTAGTTTATGATACAGACCATGAGCATTTTCTTAAAGCAGGTGTAACTGTTAAGTTGATTCAGGGTTTAGGAGGCTTTTATTTTTTTATTGATGATATTACTTATAAGTTTAGTGCAAAGGATACTCTTATTTATCTTTCATCAGAATTAAATTTTGGAAATTCAAGTAATCTTGATGATGGATTTAATTATGGCACAAAAAATCATGATAGTAAAACAACTATCGGATTAGATATTGGTGCAGTTTATGAATGGCGTCCCAACCATAAAAAATATAAATATGATATGGATGGGAAAAGAGACCTTTGGCGAAATGACCAAAATAAGTATAAAGTCAGGGTTGGGATTTCAATTCTTGACTTAGGGCGTATTAAATATAAAGGATACAGTTCTCCAAACTATCAAACTGGAAATGTTACTGGTTGGAATATCGATAATGTAGAAATTAATACTATAAAAGATTTAAGAGACACTTTAGATAATAGGTTTGGTGCTACAACAACAGAAGAATATTTTAATATGAATTTGCCAACAACTATTAGTTTGCAGGTTGACTATAATTTTGACGGCAGATTTTATTTGAATTTTACTCCATTTTTCTCTCTTCGACAAGGAAAATCGGATTTTAATAAAAATCATTACTATACTAATTTTAGCCTTACTCCCAGATATGAAAGAAAATGGTATGGTGCATCTGTTCCAATACAAGTAAATCAAGTTGGTCAATTTAATTTTGGATTAGGATTAAGGATGGGACCTGTTTGGATTGGTTCTTATGATTTATTAGGAGTATTGGGACTTAAGAAAAGCGTTCACTCTATTGATATTCATTGCTTCTTAAAAATACCAATTTTATACAAAACTCCTCAAGATAAGGATAAAGACCAGGTTTCTGACAAATTAGATGAATGTCCTATTACTCCCGGATTGTGGCAATTTAAAGGTTGTCCTGATTCTGATGAAGATGGAATTCGTAATATTGACGATAAATGTCCTTATAAAGCTGGTATTAAAGAATTCGATGGTTGCCCCGACACTGATAAAGATGGAGTTCAGGATAAATTCGATGAATGCCCCGAAACCTACGGATTGAAAATTTATTCCGGTTGCCCAGATACTGATGAAGATGGTATTATTGATAAAAAAGATGATTGCCCCGAAGAAGCAGGACCAGAAATATACGGAGGTTGTCCCGATTCTGATGGAGATAGCATAATGGATAAATTGGATGATTGCCCCGAAATTGCCGGTTTACCAAAATATAATGGTTGCCCTGATACCGATGGTGATGGAATAAGAGATATTGAAGACCAATGCCCTGAAATTGCAGGACTTGACAGCTTAAACGGTTGCCCGTTTATTGATACCGATGGTGATAGTATTCAGGATAAATATGACCATTGCCCGAAAATTGCAGGACCTATCGAAAATGATGGCTGTCCATATGTTGACACTGACGGTGATGGTATTTTTGATAAAGATGATTGGTGTCCAATGACTCCGGGAATAGCTGAAAACAACGGATGCCCTGTGATTGAAGAAGAAGAACAAGAAATTCTTAACACTGCTTTTTCAAATCTTGAATTTGAAACTGGCAAATCAATTATTAAAGAAAGTTCTTATGAATCACTTAACGAACTTGCTGAGTTGATGGAGAAAAAAACAAGCTGGAATTTGTTAGTTGAAGGTCATACCGATAATGTTGGAAGACCTGTTACAAATATGGCATTATCGAAAAACAGAGCAAGTGCCGTTAAAAAATTCCTAACCAATAAAAGTATTGCTCCTGAAAGGATTACTGTAAAATGGTATGGTGAAACAAAACCAATAGCTGACAATAAAACAAAAGAAGGCAGACAAAAAAACAGGCGTGTTGAAATGACAGTAATTTTTGATTAGTTTTACAGATTTTAATTTATTTCCAATTATTGTAATTAGAATTTAAAATTTTATTTAATAAATTTAATATTAACCAAAAACAGTATGTATGAAAAAGAATCAAATTAGTTTATTTTTAGCATTGATGCTTACAGTGTCAGCCTTTGCCGGCGGGATTCAGACTAACACGAATCAAAGTGCAAGTTACACTCGTTCCTTAGTAAGAGATGCAACATTATGCATTGATGGTGTTTATTTTAATCCTGCGGGATTGACAACTTTAGGAGAAGGTTTTCATATTTCTCTGAACAATCAGTCAGTTTTTCAAAACAAAACAGTTTCGTGCAATTATCAATATTTGCATAATTCTGATTATGATGGAAAAGTTGAAGCTATGCTTTTTCCAGGAATTTATGTAGCATACAAAAAAGGAAAAGTTGTAATCTCCGGTGGTTTTAATCCTGTTGGTGGTGGCGGTAGTGCTGAATTTAAAAATGGTTTACCATCATTTGAAAGAGCTATTTCAGATTTAGTGCCTGGGCTTAACAGCCAGGGAGTAAATGTTAATGATTATAAAGTAGATGCTTATTTTAACGGTTCTTCAGTTTATTTTGCAGGGCAATTGGGCGTTTCATATCAGATTAATGATATGATTTCTGTTTTTGCTGGAGCAAGATATGTTTCCGGTACAAACACTTATGAAGGTCATCTTAAAGACATTCAAATTAAAAATGCTCAAGGAGCTGACCAATGGATGGCTGCTTCTGCCTTTTTTCAAAATGCTTCATCTCTTGCTCAGGTTGCTATTGATGCTTATACTCTTGCTGGAATGCCAGATAGTGTTGCAAAATATACTGCAATAAAAGCGGAAATGGACGCAAAAGCAACTATACTTTCCGACCAGGAAGTTGATGTTGAACAAGTAGGTACTG
>CAYLPA010000037.1:14598-19330 GCA_964385385.1 uncultured Saprospiraceae bacterium
GCAAAAGCAACTATACTTTCCGACCAGGAAGTTGATGTTGAACAAGTAGGTACTGCTATTACACCAATTCTTGGAGTTAGCTTAATACTTATGGATAAAAAAATGAATGTTGGAATTAAATATGAATTCAGAACTGAACTTGAAATGGAAAACAAAACTACTAAGGATTTTATTACAGGTTTTGAAGATGATGGAACTCCTATCACAATGTTTCCTAACGGTGAAAAAGTAAGAGCTGATATGCCTGCTATGCTTTCGATTGGTATTGGATATAATGTTAACGAAAAATTAAAAGCTTTAATAGGTTATCATTATTATTTTGATAAAGATGCAGATTATGGTAAGAAAGATACTTTGGGCGACTATGTTTCAAACGATAAAGTTATTGATAATAATTATTATGAATTAGGTCTTGGACTTGAATATAAACTTTCTGAGAAACTTTTAATTAGTGCAGGTTATCTTATGGCATCAACAGGTGTAAATAATGACTTGTATCAAACTGACCTAAGTTATAGTTTAAGTTCAAATACTTTTGGCGGTGGATTTGCTTATAAAATAAACGATAAGTTTGATGTGAATCTTGGTGTTTCCTACACAATGTATGATGAAATGGACAAAAATTATACTCATGCGATGGGAGGCACTAAATATGTTTCGGTTATAGATACTTATGATAAGGATGCTTTGATCTTTGGAATTGGAATAGATGTTCATCTATAAAATTTTATTTTCATAGGTTTTTATTTTATACCGCTAATGTTTTACTTTTATGTTATCATTAGCGGTATTTTTTTTATTGAAGAAAACTCCAAGACTGTTAATTACAAACAAAATTAGGAGTAAATTGAAAATATTCAAACCTGAATTCGAATCTGCTCCTCTTATTCTCCAGACTAAGTTTCAATAAATTGTTGTCTCCTGAAAACATAAACGAGAGTATTAGTTTTAATCCAACATAGGTTTTAAACAAAATTCATTTTTTGATTATAATTATTTTTTTCTATATAAAATTTTTCGTATTTTTGGATTTCACTTAAACATTATTACATTGACTACAATAATATGAAGACAAAACTTATATTATTCGTCATTCTAGTATTTTTCTGCAAAGCTGGAATAGCACAAAATCCTGAATGGATTTTTTTATCAAAAGTTTCATATATTAATACAATTGCTGATGAAGATAATTGCGTTTGGGTTGGCACAAATGCTGGAATTGTTAGAATTAATAAAACAACAGGTAATAGAGATTTTTTTGACAAGTCAAACAGCCCGATTCCTGACAGTTGGATAACTACTATAGCTATTGATAATAATGGCATTAAGTGGTTTGGATGTAGAAATAAAGCCTGTATAATTAAATTTGACAACTATAATTGGACTGTCTATGACACATCAAATTCCCCACTTCAGACTCAATCGATAGAAAGTATAGCCATTGACAAAAGCAATAATGTTTGGGTATCAACCAATAAAAAAGGTATAATTTGGAAGTTTGATGGAACGAACTGGTCTGTTTTTGACACAACAAATTCAGTAATTCCAGATTTAGACTGTTGCCGTCTTTGTGCAAATGGAAATAATATATGGTTTACATGTGAAGGGGCCTTGGTTATGTTTGATGGAAAAAATTGGATTAAATATACAGCTTCAAATTCAAACATTTCTGGCAAGAAGATTACCAAAATTGAAAATGATAAAAATGGAGATATTTGGATGCTTCATTATTCAGGGATAGAAAAATTTGATGGCAATACATTTACTCTTTATGATTTAACAAATACAAATTATCCAAATGCAGTTCTTTATTCCATGTCAATTGATGATGATAATGTCATATGGACAGGATGTCCTTCAAACAATTTAGGCTTTCTGGGTGGAATTATGTCATTTGATGGTAATTCTTGGACCAAATATGACTCTAATAATTCACCAATATCAGCTGATGGGGTATATTATGTTTATGCTGACAATTCTAGCAGTATTTGGTTTGGAGATAAAGACTCTGATAAAGTTGGTAGAAAAAATGGTTCAACATGGACAAATTATAATCCATATAACTCTGAGCTTCCAGGGATGTATGTTCAGTTTATAGTCAATGATAAAAATAATGGAAATCCAATAATTGGATATACTTCATCTGGAGTTAATTATGACTGGAGTGATTGGACCACATTGCCATATTATGAAAACGGTTGCCTTGGAATAACAACAGATTTATTCGGAAACCTTTACATCAAAAATAGAACCGGAATAAAAAAATATGACGGGACAAAATGGTCAGACGTCCCAAACTGCCCTGGTTTACCTTATGGATACCCGGGTATAGGTAGCCTTACATCAATAACTACTGATTCATTTGGAGATATCTGGATGGATTATTTTGATAGAGTTGAAACCATATATGATCCTACTAATGGAAGTACGTACTATTATTCACATGAAGGACTTGCACATTTTAATGGAAATAATTGGTCAACGTATAATAATTTAAACTCCCCACTTCCAGGTGGTTCAATTAATCAAATTAAAATTGATGAAAACAATCATATCTGGATTGGAACTGATAGTGGATTGATTAAATTTGACAGATCCAATTGGACTGTTTATAATACATTAAATTCTTCAATACCTTTCAATTATATTCAGTCCTTCACAATTGATACTTCTGGTAATATATGGTTAGTGGATTATAATTTTGGCTTTTACAAATTTGACTTTGTAACCTCTACTCATTATCCACACCCATCCTTATATCCTTATTATTCCAGTGGAATTGTTGAAGCTGATATTGACGGAAGTATATGGCAAATGACAAATTTTAGACTAATTCATTTCGATGGTGTAAACTGGACAACTTTTGATGCTAATAACTCACCTATCCCAGATAATGCAAACACATTAGCTCTTTCTATTGACAAATTTGGAAATAAATGGTTAGGGACTCAATTTGGAGTTTTAGTACATAAAGTAGGAGGAGTAATAATACCTGAAAAACTTACTATAGAGAAAGAACTTGATATAAAGGTTTACCCCAACCCTTTTTTGGACGCTTTTGAATTAGATTTAGGTATGCAACTTAAGGATGTTAAAATAAAAATATTTGATGTACTTGGTCGTCATATCTATTCTGCAAATTATAAACAAATACAAAAAATTAGCATTAATCGTATTAATTGGAGATCTGGAGTATATTTTTATCAACTAAAATCTAATAACAAAATTATTTCATCAGGAAAGTTAATTGCAGAATAATTTTTATTAAAAGAAAGATAAAATCCTTATATGTAAATATAACTTTTAAAACCACCAATTAACGAAATAGATAATTAACAATATACTTTATAATGGGTTATAAAACTTTACAAATAAAATTTCCAACTAATTATTCTGAAGATTATATCAGACAGATAATAAGTAAAAAACTTGATTTAAAGGTTTTTTCTTATCAGATAGAAAAGAAAAGTCTTGATGCCCGAAAAAAAGACAATCCTCACTGGCTGATAAGTCTTATTGTTTCTTCGGCTCAGCTAAAAGGCGAAGAATATATTGCTCCAAAACCATTGGACATTCCTTATAAAAAACGAACAGAAAAAGTAATCGTCGTAGGTAGTGGTCCGGCAGGATTCTTTGCTGCTCATGTGCTTCAGTTAGGTGGCTATCATGTGAGCATTATTGAACGTGGCTCTGAGGTGGAACACAGAAACAAAGCGATTAATCTGTTGGAAAGTAAAGGAGAATTTACTGCTCAAAACAACTATGCTTTTGGTGAAGGTGGTGCCGGAACTTTTTCAGACGGAAAGCTAACTTCACGCTCAAAACACATTACTACCGAACGAAATTTTATCCTTAACGAATATGTAAAAGCAGGTGCACCAGAAGAAATATTGTATATGGCTCACCCCCATATCGGAACAGACAATCTTAAAATTGTTGTGGCAAATCTTCGAAAGCAGTTTCTGGAAAATGGTGGCATATTTTTGTTTAATACTCATTTGCAAGATATTATTGTTAAAGGAAAAAAGATAAACAAAATTCTGTGCAATACCGGCGAACTTGAAGCAGATTTTGTGGTGCTCGCCACAGGTCATTCGGCTTACGACACATATCGTATGTTGATTGACAGAGGTGTTCAGTTTGGCACTAAGAATTTTGCAATAGGTCATCGCATCGAACATTCACAAAAGCTAATCAATCGTGCCCAATGGGGCAGAGAAAGTCTTCCGGGTGTTAAAGCTGCGGAATATTTTTTAACTACTAAAACAAAATCGGGATTGCCGGTTTACACTTTTTGTATGTGTCCGGGTGGAAATGTTGTTCCTGCTACTGCTTTTGAGAAAAAAAGTGTTATAAATGGAATGAGTTATTATAGCCGTGATGGAAATTTTTCTAATGCCGGTTGTGTGGTAGGATTGCATCCAGATATGCTGCTGGGGCATAAATGTACCGCATTAGAGATATTGGATTGGATAGACAAACTCGAAGAAAAATTTTATGCTTTTTCCAATAGTTTCGTAATTCCTGCTAACAGGGCTTATGATTATATCAAAAAAGTTGAAACAAAAGAAATGATTCGAAGCAGTTATTCTTTAGGCTTGCAGACGGCACCTTTGTATAATATGGTTCCTGAAATAATAAGCAAAGCCATTACCGAAGGATTGGGGAATTTTAGCAGAAAAATCAAAGGTTTTGAACGTGGAGTATTAATGGGTTTGGAAAGTAAAACTTC
>CAYLPA010000038.1:0-19173 GCA_964385385.1 uncultured Saprospiraceae bacterium
CAATTTTTTTCATAGAAAATTTATTTTAATTGGCTTAATTTATTTGTTTTGGTTAAAAGTGGCTAGCTTAATATTAAGAACAGATGTGCGAATTGTAAATGTACTTGACTGTTAGCGTTAGGGTTTTCTTTCTAATAAATCCTCAATAAATATATTATGCTCATAAAAATAGTCTGGGTCTTTAGCTAATTTTCTACTAATTATTTCAAACCCTCCATTTGCATATTCATCAATAATTTTAGTTATCTCATTTGTGTCATATAAAAGACTTTTGTCATCTTGAATGTCTTTTTTGAATTTCCCAATAGCCATTACTATTAAAGATTCCAAAATATCGGGAGACTGATTATTTATCACACGATACTTAAATACATCTGAATCATATGTGTCTGTAATTGGAATCCTTCTGTCATTTAGAAAGCCAATAATTGTTGCCCAAGCGAATGGCTGCCAATACTGATTGAAGAATTTTCGGTCACCTCCTTCTTCAGCTTGTTTTCTACTTAGTTTCTCTATAATTTGTTCTTTGTAAACTTTTCGAATTTTTGGACTACCAGAGATTATTTCATTTATAATACTCATATTAAATAATTTTCTTTAAACAACTAAATGAATTAGATTCTGTTAAATTAATAGATGCACCATCCTTTTCAATTACATATACATTCTTGAAATTAAAATCTTTTAAAGCATCTTTGTTAACTACATTTTTACCGTCTTTATACGTAAATAAGTCTTTGGTCATTATAATGCTTTGTTCAAATTCTTCATCAAGAACTTTGTAATACAGTTTTGTTGTACCATCATCCAAGTCAGAAGTTGGAGCATCTGAAATGAAAGGATAGGATTTATTCTTATAATCATTAGAAATCAAAACGATTGCATTGATTATGCACATCTTCATTAATGTAAGATGCCCAACATTAATATCTCGATTACCATTTAAATTATCTAAATCAATTAATTTGATTATGTAACTATCACGGTCAATATAAATCTTGCCATTTATAACTTTATTTGCTTTAGTTGTTTTTATCAAGATGTCATTTGCTTTATCTTCTATCTTTGATATTAACTTGTTGAATTCAGATTCTTTGGTTTTTTCGTAAGAATTTTGGATAAAATACAGGTAAGTAAGCATTTTTTCTTCCTTATATTCAACATTAGACTTTGTCGGTATTTTATTCAATTCTTCTTTTTTTCGCTTTAACTCTTGATTTAACCTATAAATAGTTTCACTGAGATTTTTAATCTTGGTTTTTATAATATCTCTTTCTTTAATATTATAGTTGTACTTATTCTTTTCCAATAAAAAATTAGCTGTGATTTTATTCCCATGTTTTTCCTGAAGAATAGTAATCTCATCATTTATTTTACTTATTTCTTCAAGTAATTCAGATTTTCGATTATTAAGTCCTGCGTTTTTAGTAAGATTACTTTTTATATCAGGTTTAATGCTGTTGACCTTTGATTTTATTGTTGATTGATTAGAAAGGATTTCAATTACTTTATTATTTATATTTAATTGTTCCTTATTTTTTTGCTTAAATTCTTCTAGTTCACCAGTTGCAATTTTGTATCTGTTTTCAATGTTTAGAAAAGCTTTACTATCTTTTTCAAATTTCTCACCACAGATATAGCACTTAAGATTGTCCAACATTTCTTTGAGATATTTTGGATCAGGAATATTATATGGCAAACCTGTTGGATTATTGTTTTGATTTTCTTCATACCATTTTTGATATGAATGTAATTTTTCAAAACCGTCAGCTAACAAAGCTTCTGTAGCATAGAGAATCCAATGTTTTGAAAATAGATTACTTATATTTTTATCGAACTTTTCAATTTCTTCTAATATATATTTGCGTTCTCTATCTAATTTTTCCTTTTTATTTTTTAATTCTATAAATTCATTAATATCATCTAGTCTCTTATCAATATCATCAATAACTTTATCAATTTGCTGTAGTTCAATTGTTGTGTTTTGTAGGCTTTCTTGATAGGAAGGAAGTTTCCTTTCTAAATCCTCAATAGCGTAGCTAATTTTATTAAACTCTTGCTCGTTAGTTGTGTCTCTTTTTTTCTCTTTACGCAATGTTTTTTCAATCTTATCAATCAACTCATTTGCTATTTCAATATTCTTATCATAATAGCCAATATAGGATATGAAATTTATTGCATCTTTAAAAGATTTTCCATTGCCAATATCAATTAATTCATTTAATGTTTCACCCTGAAACCATATATATTTACTAATTTCTTTAGGTAAAAGTTTTTTTACAATATAGTCACGTGCGTCATAGTGATTATCAATATTGATTCTATTACCCTCAGAATTATCAAAAGAAACAACCAATTCTTCGTTAATGAATTTCCAATTTTTTTCGGAGTTGAAATCATTGTCATTTAGCTTTTTAATCTCAATATAGCGAGAGACTGTGTAATCTTTGTCGCTTTTAATGCTAAGCACAACCTTTACTTTAATATTTTCATTTTCCTGAGTTTCCTTTAAGACTTTTTTATTAAACACAGCTAAGAAATTTGAAGAACCTACCGTACACCAACCATTCTCCGTTTTATAAATTTCACCAAAAAAATTCCAATAAAAAGCATTGAACAATTTAGATTTGCCTGCACCTATTGTTCCAAGAAGTAAATTCAGATTTTTTTCAAGGTTAATTGAACTGCTATCATAGTATGATTGAAAGTTCTCTACAACTATTTTAGTTAAATACATTTTTATTTATTTTTTGTAAACAAATCGTAAAGTTTATTCTCAATATAGTTTATGGCATCTTTATCGGTCTTGTCTTTATCTGTAACCTGTACCGACTGATAAATAATTAATTTATTTATTTGAGATAATAAACTCTTATCTAATTTTCCTTGTTCTGTAAAAGAATTCATTATTTCACTAATAATTTTTTCTTCAATTTCCATGTTTGTATTATTGATTACAATTATTATCTATGTTTAGATTATCTTCAATTAATGCAATTAAATCAATGCCATATTTAAGTGCAAGTTCCCCAAGTTTCCCGTTAAGAACCTGATGTCTATTTTCTGACGCATATAAGAAATTTGCAACTCTTCGTAATTCAGTTTGAAAGATTCTAATTTCCATTTCTTTTAAATCAACGGGTAGAGAATTTATGAAGTTTTCTTGTGGTGCAACGATGATATCGAAAATGTTAGCATATGATTTACCATCTGATTTACGTAATACTCGTCCTCTTCTCTGAATATATTGTCTTGGGTTACCTGTACTTGAACAAAAAATAGCATTTTTTGTCACAGGAATATCCACTCCTTCATCAAGTATTTTCATTGCTAGAAGTATATCTATTTTACCTTGAGAAAATTGATTTAAAACCTGTTCTCTATTTTTTGTGTCTGCAAGTAGTTCATGAGTAGAATAACCATATGCTCTTATTGCTTCGCCATATTTCCGTATTAATTTTCTTTCTCCACTATCATAGGTGACAGAATCAGATTTCGAGAAGTCACTATCCTGTCCCTCCGGTACATAGACGAAAGTATAAATTAGTTCTTTTTCTTTTTGCCTTACATCTTTAAATATTTCGCCAAGCGTTACAATTTTATTCTCGGCTTTATTAATTATACGCTTACGGTCAATAAGTAACTTTTTACCGTAATCATTAAATTCTCCACTTTTAGAATCATAGTTAAGAATAAGTCTTTCAGTTATTTCTTTGTATTCCTCTAATTCATTTTCATTTAAAGAAGCAAAATAGGGATAATAATAATATTCGACTAAACTGCCTGGTTTTGAATGAATAGCCTTAAACATCGAATATGAATATGTGTAGCATGGGGGGAAAGAGTTGAAATATTCATAGATTACTTGTGAACCAAAATCATCATAAATTCTTTCAGGTGTTGCAGAAAGACCAATTCTTTTTATAATCTCCATTGGTAAGTTTTTCATGGTTCTTGAAGCACCCATATTATGCGCTTCATCAGCAATTAGTATAAAGTCTGACCATCCTTTCTTTTTTGCTAATCTCTGATATTTAATTCCATTGAAACTTTGATATGTTGAAATGAAAACAATATTTTTTTTTACTCCGAGTTGATAATTTAAAAAGTGATTGCTTAAAATTTCAAACCAATCTTTTTCTTGCGTTGAATAGATATTTTGATAATTGAACTTTTTGGCTTCTATTATCCATTGTGTAACTAAAGCTCTTGTTGGAACTAAAACTAAAATATTGAAAATCCCAGTCTTTTGATATTCTTTTAGTACACAATTAAGAGATGTAATTGTTTTACCCGTTCCAGTTGCCATAGCAAATATTCCTTGAAAACCATTGTTAACCCAATTATTGTATGCTTTTGCTTGATAGTCTCTTGGTCCTTCAGGAAATGGAAATTTTGGTGTGTAGTTTTGTTTATTTAGTCTTGAATAGATTTCGTTAATTTTACGTTTAATACCTTCAGGGAAACTTGATAATTCATCAACCATTTTTTTTTCTTCATCAAGTAATTCGGAAGAATCTTCAACTGAAAAATTATCAAGAATATAACTTTTTACTTTATTGATAGGAATAATTTTAATATTCTCTGATTCACCTGACCATGTTTTCTGAAAAATAGATTCAAAGTATTCTAATCTCTCAATATCACCCTTACTATCTGACCATGATGTATAACAACTTATAGATTCAACATTATTTAATAATGCATTTTTTGAGAAATTTGCAGACCCATTAAAAACAACTTTATTCTTAGCTTCATCAGAAAACATTCCAAATTTATTGTGGGCTATTCCACCTTTTTCATTAGCGGGAATTGTGGCTAAAAATTCTATGCGATTTTGAGAAATTAGATAAGATATACATTTGAAAAAATGTTCGTCTTGTTTTGAAAGAGTCCTCGAAAGAAGACGGATGTCTTCCAATATCTTATTTTCAAAATAATTGTTTAATTCACTTTCCCCTTTTTCAATTGCATCTTTGTCTTTCTTTGATAATACATCATTGATAATGATTCGCATTTTGCCTCCTTTGTTTATAAAATAGGCAAATCCAGCACTTAATACATTTATTGCAGTTGAACTAAAATAACCAAGACCCAAATCAAAACTGGTACTCTCCAGCAAGGCATCAAAAAAAAACTCAATTGGTTCTTTTTCTCCTGTTGAGTAAACTATTTCAAATGGTGTGTCTTTTAGCATATTCTAGTCAATTTGTTTTAATCCATTATCAATTTTGTCAATGATATATTCAAACCCATCTAAATTGGGATTTTCTTGTAATTCTTTATTTATTATTTGCAAACCATCATCAATGTGCATTTTAATGTATTTCGGAATGTCTTTGTCAGTCTTATAAATATTATAATGAACACAAATCAATGAAATATAATAAGGTAAATTATTCCCTAATAGAACTGCTTTGCTATATTCTTTACCTTGTGAATCTTTTATTTCGTTTAAATCCATTTTGTTGTCTTTGGACAGTGAATATGTGAAAGCAATTCTTGCGATAATATTTTCTGTTCCTAGATTAAATTTTCTAGTTAATCTTGAAACTAATTCTCGATTTTCTCTTGATGTTTTAATGTGTGTGAACATTATTTTTCTTATCTATTTCGTTAAACAATTGAGTTGATTCACATTCTACCAATTTTGATTTACCTTCATTGTTTTCAATTATAAAAGTTTGAGCAATGTGCGTGGTAAGAAGTGAATATTCTTTCTCTGTTAATTCCTTTTCAAGCAAAGGAAATAAAATAACCTGCTTAGATATTGAAGGATAAAATTTAGTTATAATATTTTTGGAATGTCGTTTATCAAATTTCTGCAAAGGGCTGTCAATAAATATTGGAAATTGAATTCCAGATTCGTCAACAAGTGATTTTAATAAAGCAGTAGCGTAAAGTTGTTGCTCTCCTTTTGAAAGGGTTTCTTTTTCAATTACATCCCCATTTTTATCAATAAGAGTTATATCAATTATATCTTCCTTTATTTCAACAGAAACATCTTCGATGAAATTTTCCTTGTGCATTAATAGCTGCAGTTCCTTTCTTATTCTACTCTGCAAAGAATATTTTTTCTCAGTCTTAAACTTCAGGATAAATTCAGTAAGTTCGTTTATTAAACGGCTTGTTGCTTCATCCTTTTTTTCATCCATTTCATCTAAGCTGACTGTCTTAGCTAATTCAGAAATCACCTTTGTTTTTGTAGCAAATTCTTGCTGGAAAGCTCCTAGTTCTTCATGTAATTTGTTTTGCTCTACATTTAAATCCTTAATGAGCTTATCTACTTTTGCTTTCTCTGATTTATATTTTTTTGCCAGAATATCAGAATCTTTAGATTCGGCATTAGCGATTTTACGAAGTGTTTTTGTCAAAAAAATTCGTGTATTCTTTTCTTCTTTTACGATTTGCTTGAATAAAATATTATAAGATTGTTTAATATTATCATAGAGGGTTAAAAATTCATTTGATTGTTGAGCTGATAAGTCAAGTAAAACTTTATCCAAAATATTATTTTGTTCTTTGATGTCTGAAATAAACGCATCAGTCATTATTGAAGACATTTCCTCCTTAATATTGTCTGGGTATTTCCTTTTGTTTAATTGTGATTCTACTTTTCGCTGAATGCTTTCCAACTTAGATTGGATATATTCATTGTCAAGTTTATTTTGTTTATGTTTAGATTCAAGATTTACTTGAACATATAAATGTTTTAATTTTTGACCTGCAATCGCAAAAGGTGCTAATTCGAGTAATTCTTTAAGTTTAGCTTTAATTTCAATATTATTTTGTTTTAAAGTATCACGAAGTTTTTTTTGTCTTACCATTTCTTCAACCGACATGCTATTACCTTCTCGGATAAGTTTTTCTTGATATTGCTCTGATAAACTTTTATTTCTGTCAATATCGCTAGCATTAACAGCAATTTTGGTTTGATTTAATAAAATAAGCTTTTCAAATTTACTTGCTTCATCTTGTAAATTATTCAGTTTATTTCTGTCAGAAACACTGGCAGATTTTTTTCGTAATTTAACTCTTAAGTTTTCAAGTGTTTGTTTTAAGTGAACATATTTACTTATCCCTAAAACCTCTGAATATGCCAAGCTTAAATTTCTTTTCTCAGCAATAGTTTTTATTTCTGCAAGTGAAACAATTTTCTCAGCATCAAATAAAAAGAACTTGGCAATCTCTCGGGGCAATATAAAATCGTTGATAAAAATATCAGACCCAACCTCATTTGTTAATTCATTTTCAAAACCGTCAATTAGAATTCTAGTAATTTCAGTTTCTTTATCCGTATTATACTCTCTTTTAATAATTATTTTACGGCATGGTACAGAGGGGATGTAAACATCAGTAATTTCAATTTCAACGTTAAAATTATTAATCAATCTTTTATCTGCTTTTGTTTCCCTATTTAAAAGAGAATTAGCATATTTTTTATATCCGCCCAACTCATAAATTTCTCTTTTATATTTCTCATCTACTTCACTAAGTAGTTTCCCATAAAACCCCCAAACAAGTGCTGATAGAAAAGTTGTTTTTCCAAATCCATTTTGACCTGCGATTATTGTAATATTTTTACCCTCATTATGAGATTTAAAAACAATTGAATTTGGACCTTTATAAATTCGGAAGTTATTTAAGGATATTTTGTTAATTCTCATTTTTTGTCTCCTCTTTTACAAAATCCTCAATTCTTTTTTCAATATCATTTTGCAAACCATAGTTAGTCAATAATAATGTTTTACTGTGCTGCAATGTTAATAGATTGTTTATGAGTTCGTAATCATTTTCATTACTACTACAAACGGTCTTAAGTAATTTTTTTTCAATTGAATTTTGAATGTTGGCATTTTCCGTTTCAATGTCTCGTCCGTATATTTTTGCGAATATTTCCCCAACCTTAAAATCAAAAATCCCGTCACGATACCAATAAACCTGTATTGCAATTAATTCTTGATTTGTAACTAATTCTGTTAATGGTTTTGTTCTTTGAATTTCTTTTTGCAGTTCTAAAAGTTCTCTAAGTTTTTTAGCTCGATATTCAGGTGAATAGTTTCCTTGTTTATGTCCATCTTCTGTAACAGCTTCTTGACCGTTTCTCCTTGTCGCAAGTCTGTTTTCTGAAATATTTCTTTCTGCTTCAAGTTTATTTCTGTAGTCCAAGAGTGGTTTCATCCAGTTTTCACCATTTTTTATTAGTGCTGACATGGATTTGTCTTCCTTTACTACTGTGCAAGTCCAACAACCAAAGCGGCTTTGCCCACAAGAAGCATGATTTCTGTCAGTTACAACAGTTGGGCATTCGTAATCATCTGCACTTGCATTTGCATAAATTTGGAAAAGCTTTGAGTTGTCAAAATTCCAAGGAGATGGCAAAGCATTAATAATATACCAAATCTCTTCAAGCATTAATTCTTTTATTGGCGAATAAACTAAAGTATTATGATGATTTGGATGTTTTGTTAAACGTTTCCCTTTTATTTCATGCTTTTTAATTGAATTTGCCCTCGCTGAACTTTCTGCACTTCTTACTCCAATTAGTATAATTGCTTCGCCTTTATCGTCAACTTGTTCAGCAATAAATGCTGAAGTTGGTCTTATCTTTAATTTATCAGTACACCAGCGAAATGAGTTATTTGGTACTGGATATCCTTTCCCAAGTACATTGACCCAAAATGTTTCTTCTATTTTAGGGATTGTCTTTTGAATAAAAATCGGTAAATTTTGATTTCTGGCTTCATTTTCAATTTTTTCAAGAACATCATCAACATATTCCGCAATTATAGGATTTTCGACCATAGTATCATTACATACAACATAAACAGGTCTTCTTAATTGAAAAGGATATGGCATTTCTTTTTTTACTTTTTCTAAAGCACGCCATACAAGTGTCAATAATACAGTTGAGTCTTTCCCTCCGCTAAAGCCAATAATCCATGGTCTTTTGCTTGTATCTCCGTATGTATATTGGTCAACTAGTTCGTTAATTATATTTTCTATTCGTTTGTTTTCCAAAATCATTCAATTTTATACAATGTTTTCAAAATTACCAAAATTTTAATAAATAAAAAAAATTTTAACAATTTAATTTAGATAAATATATGAAAAAATATGAAGATTTACTTGAAGTTTACTCCCAAAATTTATAATAATTAAACCATTGTTCGGGATATTTATGAATTATGTTTTCAACTTCTGTAATGTAATTTTTCATGATTTCATTTAAAACAGTTTTGCGTTTTGCTGAATCAGAAGGAGCTATATAAGTTTTAATTGGGCTTGCATAAAAATGATAATGATCTTTTCTTTCTTTCATTGGAAAAACAAATGAAACAGGCACTTTGAATTTTATTGCGAGATAGAAAGGGCCTGTTGGAAAATAAGCTTCTTTACCAAGGAAATTACATTTTATTTTTTTGCTTCCATCAACAAATCTATCGGCATGAATACATACTAACTCATTATTTGAAAGTGCATTTTTTATTTTAAAAATATGGGAGAAATCATCTTTAATGGCAATTACTTCAACATTATTATTTTCCAATATTCCTGAGAGATATTTTTTTAATTTTTCGTGCTCCGCATCATACAGCACAATATTTATTTTGGTATTTAATCGTTTAAGAAAATGTTCAGCCATTTCAAAATTGCCAACATGAGCACTTATTAACAGAGCTCCTTTTCCTTCTTTTATTACGTCTCTTATGTAGCTTTCTCCATCAAAATCGAAAGTAAAATTTGTTTTAAATCCACCTAAAATTGCTGTTTTGTCAAGAAGGATTTGTCCAAAAATAAAATAGCTTTGAAATATCTTTTTTAAAGAAAGAAAGAAGTTGTATTTTAAAACTTTCTTGAAATAAAAATAAGATGCACGAAAAGATTTAGGGGAAAATAAAAAGAAATAAGCAACAACAAATCTCAGAAAGAAATATGCAAAAGGAAGTCCAAGGTATTTTAAAATTGCTATAAATATTTTATAGCCGGAAATTCCTCCACGAGATTTTCCTTTCCACGATGACACAATGAAATTATTTGTTATTGTTTAAGTAATCAAAAATATAATCATAAAGATTATCTAATGTTTTAACATCAGCCATGTTTTCTGCATTGACCTTAAAACCGAATTCTTTTTCAATTATAACAGCAATATCTACAAAATCAAGGCTCTCAATGCCAAGGTCATCTCTTAAATTAGCATCTGGAACTAAGTCTTCTTCAATTTCAAGTTCTTCAGATAGAAAATTGTTTATAATCTTTATAATTTTTTCTTTTTCCATGTTTTTTTCTTGTTAAAAACAATCAGGGTGCAAAATTATATTAATAAATTGTATAATTCAATTTATTTTTCAAATTTTTTAATAATTAATGAAGAATTTGTTCCTCCAAAACCAAATGAGTTTGACAAACATATGTCAATATTTTTATTTATTGTTTTGTTTATAATGTTTAAATGTTTAGAATTTTCATCAGGCGTATCAAAATTTATATTAGGTGCAACAAAAGAGTTTTGCATCATTAATATTGAATAAACTATTTCGCTTGAACCTGCCATCCACATTTCGTGTCCTGTCATAGATTTTGTTGAGCTAACAGGTGGCTTGTGATTATTAAAAATTTGATAAAGAGCTTTTGCTTCGTTAGCATCGCCTAAAGGAGTAGATGTTGCATGAGCGTTAATATAATCAATTTCATTAGGGCTAAGATTAGCATTTTTTAATGACATTTCAATAGCTCGCTTAGGTCCGTCAACATTTGGAACAGAAATATGTCCACCATCAGAAGAAAATCCATATCCAACGACTTCGGCTAAAATCGGAGCTCCTCTTTTTATTGCAGATTCATAACTTTCAAGAATTACTGTGGCAGCTCCACCGCTTGGAACTAAGCCATCACGATTTTTGTCAAAGGGGCGTGATGCTTTTGTTGGCTCTGATTCCCTTGTTGAAAATGCACTTAAAGCATCGAAACTGCCAACAGAAAATATATTAACTTCTTGTGCTCCTCCGCAAATAATGTTTTTTTGATAGCCATGTTTTATTAAAAAATAGCCAATTCCTATTGAATGCGAACCGCTTGCACATGCTCCACTAATAGTAAAGTTAACACCTTTTAATTTAAAAATTACTGATAAATTCATAGAAACGGTAGAGTTCATCGACTGAAAAACAGAGCCGGAGCCAACAAGAACTGTATCTCTTTTTTCTCGAATAATATCAACAGCATCAATAACCGGAATTGTAGAACTATCATTTCCATAAATAATTCCAAAATAATTTTTATCTATATAATCCTGATCTAAATTGGCAGTTTTAAGAGCTTCAATCGTTGATATATAAGCATATTCTCCTTGTTCAGCCATACCAACTCGTTGCCTTCTGTTGATTAATCCTTTCAAATTTGGGCGTTCAACTTTCCCAGTTAATCCGGATTTGTAACCATAATCTTTTCTTTCCTGATCAAGGATAATTCCTGATTTTCCTTTATATAAAGATTCTTTAACTTCGTCAAGATTTTTCCCGATAGTAGAATAAACCCCGATACCTGTAATAACAACTCTGTTCATATTTTTTTTATTAAGTATATAATCCTCCATTAACTGAAATTACTTCTCCGGTAATATAAGAAGATTTTTCAGAAGCCAGAAATGCTACAACTTCTGCAACTTCTTCGGGTGTCCCAAACCTATTAAGAGGGATTAGTTGTTTTAATTCTTTTTCGTTTAAATCTATTGTCATGTCAGTTTTAATAAATCCCGGAGCAACTGCATTAACTGTTACTTTCTTTTTTCCGATTTCTTGTGCTAAGGATTTTGTTGCAGCAATAATTCCTCCTTTGGCTGCCGAATAATTCATTTGTCCGGGTAATCCTTTTATGCCTGATAAAGAAGCAACATTAACAATTCTTCCGTATTTATTCACCAACATGTCTTTTAACAATGTCCTTGTAATAAAAAAGAAACTGTTTAGATTAGTATCCATTACATCAAACCAATGTTTGTTTTCCATCCACATCAACAGGGTATCTTTTCTTATTCCTGCATTATTAATTAAAACTTCAATATATTTTTCTTTATTCTTTTCTTTCCAGCAATTTAATGCTTTCTCAATTTCATCTTGTTTAGAAACATCAAATTGCATTATCTCGCCCGAGCCTCCAGTCTCTTCAACTAATCCGAGAGTGATTTTGGCTTCTTTTATGTTAGAAAGAAAATTAATTAAGACATGATAACCCATTTCGGCAAGCTTAAGACTTATGGCTCTGCCTATTCCTCTTGAGCCTCCTGTAATTAGGGCATATTTCATATTGGTTTTTTTAATGATTAGATTAGAATTCTAATTTATTCTCAAGTAAGTATATTTTAACTTTTTCAATATCCTTGTATTTTGGAGTATCTTCTTTGAATGTTGGAACAATTTTTCGCAAGTTTGTATAAATTGCTTTTGAATGCTTTGATAATTTATCTTCAATTTTTAAGTAATCAATTGCTTGAAGAATTCCTATAAATTCAATTGCAAGTACCTGATAAGAATTTTCAATAACTTTTTTAGTAATAAGTGCAGCATTAGTTCCCATACTAACAATGTCCTGATTATCGTTATTGTTTGGAATAGAGTGGACATACATCGGGAACGATAATGTTTGATTTTCGGCAACAGTTGAAGTAGCTGTAAATTGAACACCTTGCATTCCAAAATTCAATCCCAATTTTCCAAGGTTAATAAATGGTGGAAGTTTATTATTTAGTTTGTCGTTTAAAAGAAAATTTAATTGTCTTTCAGACATTAACGATAGTTTAGTAATTGCTATTTTCAATTTGTCCATCTCAAGAGAAATATAATCTCCATGGAAGTTTCCTCCATGATAAACATTATTATTTTCACTATCAATTATTGGATTATCGCTAACAGAATTTGTTTCATTAATTAAAACTTTCTCAGCATTTTCAATAGTTTCTAAAACTGGTCCAAGAACCTGTGGAACACAACGAAGAGAATAATACTCTTGTACTTTATCTGTAAGAATATGTTCGTTAATATGATTATTGAAAAAACAGTCTTCTCTTTTTCTTATCTGTTTGCTGTCGCTAAGAATTTCACGCATTAATTCTGAAATTCTTCTTTGACCATGATGAAGCTTTACTTTGTTTAATTCTTTTGAATAATGGTCATCAAAAGATTCAACAATTTCATTAACAATTGAAGATGACAGTACTGACCAGTTTAAAAGATTCTTAGATAGAATTACATTTACAATGCCAATGCCAGTCATAACCGAAGTTCCGTTTATTAGGGATAATCCTTCACGGATGTGCATTGAAACTGGTTTTAAGTTATTTTCTTCAAAGACTTGTTTTGTTGGAAGAATTTTTCCTTTGTATAATACTTCTCCTTCGCCAATTAAAATAAGAGCAATGTGTGCTAATTGAACTAAATCACCACTTGCTCCAACTCCGCCATGTTCAGGTATGAAAGGATAAATATCTTTATTTATTAAATCTTTCAATAATACCAAAACTTCTGGATGAATTCCAGAATATGCTTGTATGAAATTGTTAAGCCTGACTATCATTGCTGATTTAACACAAATTCCGGGAATTGGGTCACCTGTGCCTGATGAATGACTTCTTATTGCGTTGTATTGTAACTGAATATAGTCATCATCATCTATTCTGTATTGAGCCATAGGACCTAAGCCTGTATTAATCCCATAAATGATTTTCTCTTTTGAGAAATTTTTAAGAAAATTAAAGCTATCTTGTACTTTATTCAGTGCTTTTTCGTCAACACTAATTTCGCTTTTGTTGTATAATATTTTATTGAAATCTTCTAAAGAAAGATTTTGCTCCCCGATTTTTATCATTGAATTGGTATGTTATAAATAAAATCTGTTATAATAGGTGTTAAATTTATATGCAAAATAAAATAAAAAAACTGTTGTAAAAAAATTTTTATCTCTTTTTTACCAAAAGCATTTGAATTATTATGTTAAATTCTAAGCTGTACTGATTTTATGAATAGTTTAAGAAGGTGTATTATGAAAATCGCAATTTATCCATTCGTCGTCGATTGTTGCTCCACTTTTTTTGTACATCTCGATTGCCGGAGTATTCCAATTTAAAACCTGCCAACGAATTCTTTTGCAATTTTCAGTTTTTGCAAACTCAATTACTTTTTCCAATAATTTGCTTCCGATTTTCTGCCCTCTGTAAGATTCTTTGACATATAAATCATCTAAATACAAAGATTTTCCTACCCATGTGTAGTAGGCAAAAAAATAAAGTGCAAAGCCAATTATTTCTTTTTCCTCAGTTTCAGCAACGAAGCTTTGAAAAAGATTTTGCTCATTCTTCATTTGCTCAACAGAATTTGTTACCTTTTCGGGAGCTTTTTCAAATAATGCCAATTCTTTTATTAAAGATAAAATTGCTGAAAAATCGTTTTCTGTTGTTTGCCTTATTGATATATTCATTATTTCTGGTTTTCTAAATGCGGGCTTATAAAATTTATGAAACAATAATATGTAGAAATAATTAATTATGCAAAATTTTAATTTTTTGTTTTCTGATAATAAACCAAGCTAAACCAATTTCTTTCATCAGTAAAGGTTTGAATTACTTCCAAATTTACAGATTTTGCTAATTTAGAAATTTCTTCATTATCAAATTTGTATGAATTTTCGGTGTGAATAGTTTCGTCTTTTAATATTTTGATTGCTTCAATATCAGAATCGAAATTTACAATTATATCTTCATTTGCTTTCAGATGCATCTCAATTTTTTTTTCAGATTTATTGTAAAATGAGAGATGGTCAAAATCATTAGAATTGAAATTAGTTCGTGCAATATCGTTTACAACGCATAAAATATTTTTATTAAAATCAGCTGTTATATTTTGTTCATCATTATATGCTTTTTCAAGAATTTCTGTATCCTTTACCAAATCAACTCCAAGAAGGAGATTGTCGCCAATCTTCATTTCTTTCCCTAAAAGTTTCATAAAGGCATCCCTTTCGTCAGGATTTAAATTTCCGATTGTACTACCAAAAAAACAGAAGAGTCTTTTACCATAGCTTGGAGCTAAGATTAATTGATGAAAAAAATCAGATACAATTCCATTGATTTTAATTGATGGAAACACTTCAGATAAAATTTCTACAGATTGCTCAATAGCAGATTGGCTGATATCCACCGGATAGTATTTTATTGTAGATAATGCTTTATCAGGAATTTGCTGAAGCAATAATTTTATTTTTGAAGGATCTCCACTCCCTAATTCAATAATATTAAGGTTAGTAAAATCTAAATTAAGGTTTTTTACAATTGACGATAAAATACTTTTTTCAGTTCTTGTTGGGTAGTATTCATCAAGCATTGTAATCTTTTCGAAAAGCTCAGACCCTCTCTCATCATAAAAAAACTTTGGTGAAATGTATTTTGGAAAAGCTTTAAGACCGTTTATAATTTCTTCTTTGGCTTTTTTAATACTAATATCAGGCAGATGATTAATGAAATCAACTTCTTGTTTTAGTGTAGTTTCTTTTTTTATATAATTCATTTTAAAGCTTTGAAATTATTTTGGCTCACCAGTTTCAAAAGGATTTTTAGGGTCATTACTCCACTCAAACCAGCCACCGTCAAAAACAGAAACTTTTGGCCAACCCATCAACCATGCATTATAAAAGGCTTCACTTCCACGCCAACCTGTTCCGCAATAAAAAGCCAGATATTTGTCGGGTGTTATTCCGACTTCTTCCCAAGATTCTGCAATTTCATGATATTCTTTTGTGGTATGATCTAGGTTTCTATAGTTTTCCATATGATATGCATCGGAACCACAATTCCCGAAAATCGTTCCCGGAATCCTACCTTTTTTAATTATATAATTGTAACCACTAACTTTACCAAGAAATTCAGGCCAACTTCTAACACAAACTATATCAGCGTATTTTGATTTAATCATTTCTTTAGCTTGAGGAACATCAACAGCAAGTTCTGCTTTCATTGGAATATCAGCACCAAATTCAGAAACAGGATTTTTAGGAACATCGTCGTAGCTAATTTCATAACTTGCATCTATCCACGATTGAAAACCACCGTTTAAAACTCGAACATCTTTAACCCCAGCATACATCATAATAAATGCACAACGAATTGCTCCGATATGCCCTGCAGCACTTCCCGGAAATTCATCGGTATTATCAGGCCAAATAAACTTACCATATAAAACAACCGTTGTATCTGAAGTAATTCCATGATTCTCCAATGCTGTTTTAAGTTCTTTAGATGAGCGACGATTCCATGTTTTCGGAGATTCTAGAGCCAAAGTGTCAATGTCAATTGCTCCTGGAATATGACCTGTTAAGTAGGCTTGACGATTACGATAATGTGCATGACATATAACAGTTTTTCTTCCATCATGTTCAATAGGAATTTCTCCATCTGTAATTTTTTTTACCCATTCTGCAGGAACTAATTGACGATATCTTTCAAGATTTTCCATAAGTAAATCAATATTCTTAGCCCACTCAGTAACGAAATTATTATAAATGAAAATATTGTTATAATCATATTTTAAAAAGAGTTTTGCAACTTTTTCAATCTCATCAGAACTATATCCATAGATTACAATTTTATGTTCCGGCAAAATTTGTTTTGACCGAACTATTTCAATCCAATCTATATAATTCGCCCATTTAACGGGTAAGGATTTTGAGCCTTTGATATGTCCGCCACGAACTTCGTCTTGAAGTTTCCAGCCATTATAAGCATCAGGCGGTCGAATGTCTATTATTTTAATTTCTTTATCGTTAAGAAGATTAAGTAATTCATCAGTGGATATTTCTTGAAGATTTATCATAAATAAATTGCTATTAAGCGTTTTTTATGTCATTTCCAATTCTATTTATGAGTTCTTTGATTATCGAAGAAGCTAAATTTTCGCTTGCTGTTGTTACTGCTATTTTCATTTTTGTAAGTTTTTATATAAAATAAAAGTAATAAGAAATCTTTAGATTTCAAGTATTTATTGAAATATAGTCAAAGATTTATTTTGTATTATTTACTCAAACCTCTTCAAATCAGTTTTATTAAATGTCCATTCAGGCGTTTTTAAAATTTCACCAAAATCAAGAGAATACCAGGGGCTGAAATTTTTATTGTTTGGATTCTTAAGAATTTGAATTTCCTGAGCAGGCATAAAACTTTGAGCTAAAAGAAAGAGCTTTTTATTTGTTTTTGGATTTATAGCCATGTCAACAACAATTATTGCATGACCGGGCGAATCACCCTGAATGAAAATATCACCAATTTTCATTTTGTTAACATCAACAGCTTTCAATTCCTTTTCTAAAGATAATGTTCCTGCATAATTGAAAATGGTTTCCATATATTTCCAAAAATCTTTGTAAGTATTAGATGGAGAACCATTTTGTGACCAATATGTCTTGTTTCCTTTCACAATAATTCTTTTTCCTTTCATCCATTCTGAATAATTAACCTGAAATCCATTTGTGAAATTGAAATGAATTTTATCATATTGTTTTTGATTCCACAAATATTCAGCTCTCAATCGCATCACAGCATCAGCACATTGGTGAAGATCTTTTTTACCTATATCTAAATTAACAATGGCATCATAAACATTATACTTAGGCATCGGACTTCCATTATATAGTAATAATGTTGAGCCATGTGGTTTTAAAGGTAGATTGCGTAAATAATCTGCAAATGAACTGTCGGCAACTTTAATTCTCTGATAATCTTCTGGTGGAAGAATTCGTGTTTCAAGAATTTTGCCATCAGGGTTGATTAATATTTTATTCTTTGATGAATCAATAGATTTCTCAAAAATAATGTCTTGGTTTTCAGCTTGACTTTGATTTGTGTTTTGACCACAAGAAGAAATAAATAGAACTACAAATATTATAAGATAAGTTGTTTTCATAAATGTTTTAGAAGGATAACGTTATTTTAATTTGTTAAATTATCAACTTATAAAAACATGTAGATTAAATAATCATCACAATCACTGCTGGGACAATGACATTTACTTCTATAATGGGCCATTTTTATTAAAGATAACATTACGATTTTCTTCAAAGTTTCTATATGAGCTCCACTTTCATAAAATTCAATTGAATAATTCCAGGATGAATCATTCCAAAGTAACCCAATATCACATAATACTTTTCCATCACTATTAAAATATTTCCATCCTGTTTTGGTTTTTTGTCTTGTAACAATTGTTGATTTAGAAATTTGAATATTTGTATTACTGCTTATTGTTGACAAAGTATCCCCTTTTGAATTAATTAGATATTTTTTGTATTTTTCTTTTATCCCAGACTTATCTTTTTTTCGTCCAACACCATTAACTAATTTGTATTGTGTATCCAGTAAAAGTATTCTTTCTCCATTTTCTCTTACTAGTACTGTTGTATCATTATTCATATTTACTACATAAAACTTTGTGTAGTCACTTTTAGGTATTATTGAAGTAAATTTCTCATTTTGACTAAATGAAAATATAAAAGTAAGCACAAAGCAAAGGCTAAAAAGAAGAGATTTTTTCATAATTAAAGATTTAGTTAAAGTTTTAAAAATCAACAAAAAATATGCCGAAATTCAAGAGCTGGAATGTTGATAAAACAATTTAGAAAAAACTAATAATTTCTGAATCAGTTTTAATTTGTTAAATATTCATAGCTGTCCATAAGAGTGAATATGTTTAAGGCTTTTTGAAAACTCTTGAGAGAAGTTTTTTCTTTGTAAATAAATAAAATTTCTATTGATTCGGCAGGCAATAGGTCAAAATAATTATCAGAAAATCTTCCTTCAATTTTATTAGCTCTTAAGTAAAGGTTTTTAGCTAGTTTGTCTGTTGATAATTTCACTGTGAAGCCGTTATTAGTTTCTTTTATACTGTATTTAATATTTGGTTTTGGCAATTGTAAGTCTTTAACTGCTTTGAAATATATAATGTTTTCTGATAAGATTTTATCCTTGGATTCCAAAACTTCAGCGTGAAGTAAAATTTGATTTCTCTCCATTCCTTTTAAAAGTTTTTCCAAATCAGATTCAAAATAAATATTGCTTGAATTTGATGTTATCTTAATTTCTTTTTCTTTTGCCCATATTTTGTTTCCATCAAAATCAATAATTGAAAGTTT
>CAYLPA010000039.1:0-19144 GCA_964385385.1 uncultured Saprospiraceae bacterium
GAAATTAATCAATGAATTACTTAAAAAATAGCAACCATGTTTTTTCAATTAGACCATAATTCTTGATAGTACAATAATCAATTTTTCATCAAAGCTTTTGTCATAAACCTTTCTAAATTCAACAATTTTTTGATTTAATTCTTTTACTTTCTGTATTAAAATGTTTTTTGGGACTAGCAATCTGCCAGCAAATTCATATGCTTGCTGCTCATACCATATTAGGTCATTTTCACCAATTTCTTCTCTACATTTAATCCATTCTTCAACTGATCCAAAATTGTTATCTTGAATGTCTTGATTATGCAAAACGTAATGCCCCATTTCATGTGCATATGTATATCTTAGTCTATTTTCATAACTATGATGATTATACAATTTGCTATCTATAGAAATTGTTTTCAAATCATTTGATATAAAAGATTCAATATCAGTTTTTGATGTTAGATTATGTATTGGGACAATATCCATACCTAAATCAAATTCAATAATTTCTTCAATAGGAGCAGGTACTAATTCTACAGGATGAATATATTTTCTTCTAAATTCATCTGCTGAAGACCTAATTTCCTCCAATGTTAGATGTTTGGGTGTAATCATATTTATTCATTTTTAATTATTTCAGCTAAATCTTTTAGCTCTTGTTTTGTTGGGCTTTTTCCTCGTAGTGTTCTAAAAAACACAGGTAATTTCTCAACAATTGAATTATCATCTATTAATTCTATAGGAAGATAAGAGATAGCTGCTAAGTCAAATAATAAATTACATCTTTCATTATCATTTTTAATCTTCAGTACATTAGCAATCTCATTTAACACTTCTTTGCTTTTGGGCGGAAGTGACTTTCCCCTTTCTATCTTGCTCCAATTACTTGGGTCAATCTTAGTTAATCTACAGAACTCCCTTAACGAAATTCTGTTCTCTGTTCTTAATTCTTTAATATATTCACCAAATGTTTTCATAATTTTTTTGTTTTTTTGTGTGGTAAAATCATACCATGTGGTGCAAAGATACCACAGTTAAATTAAAAATCCAAATTTATTACAGAAAATTTTAAAAATATTATATAATTCTAAAGTTAAAGGTCTTTAATTAATGTTGGAAAAGTTTTATTTCTTTGTTTTCTAGTTTTGCTAAATATAACAATCCTTGAAATATTTGAAACCACCTTTTCGTCAAAAGACGGGGAGGTGGTTTTCTGTTTTAATTATAAAAGTTTTTATGTACTTTTGATAAAAATTCAATTTTAATGAAGCTAAAAATTTTAACAGCAGATTTACTTAAAGATTACATTTCTAATGTTAAAGAATCTCCATTGAAAAAATTGGAAAGGAAAAATAATCTTGAAATTGCTGTTGATTATTTTGAATTTTATAAATCAGTTTCTTCTGTTTACTCATCAAAAATTGAAGGAGAAAATATTGATTTTGACAGCTTTTTTAAACATAAATTTATGAATGTCAAATTTAAAGCTGATTACACAAAAAGAACTGATGATTTGTTTGCAGCATATAATTTCATTGAAAATAATATACTGACTCTTGGAAATGTTAAAAAAGCTCACTCGATTTTAAGTTCAAATTTATTACCAAAAAGCCAGCAGGGTTTGATAAGAACAAATCCAATGTTTGTTATTAATAGCGAAGACAAAATTGAATATGTTGCCGCAATACCTCAAATTGTAAAAGACGAATTAAATAATTTATTTAACGACATTGAGACTCTTCAAAAAACGAAACTAAATCCTTTTGAAATTTTTTATTATGCTTCATTAATTCATCTTGTTTTTGTAAAGATTCATCCATTTCAGGATGGAAATGGTCGCACTGCCCGCCTTGTTGAGAAGTGGTTTTTAATAGAAAAAATTGGTGAAAAAGCTACATCAATTCAACTTGAGAAAAATTATTATAAAAATCTAAAGAGCTACTATTCAAATATTAGAAAACTTGGTCTTGAATATGAAAATTTGGATTATAGTAAAAGTTTGGATTTCTTATTAATGACTGTGAGTTGGCTTGAATCGAATTAATACAGTATAATCTTAATTAGTTTATTAATTTGACAAGTATTAATTTTTGAGGTATAAACAGAATTTAGTAAAATTAGTTAAATGAAAATTAAATTTGCATCTAAGAATAAATTTAAGCCTGAAATTTTATTGGAGAGACTTCATAAAATTAAAACAATAAAAGATGATGGTAAAGTTAGTTTTATAGCTTTTGACTCTGTTGAAATTGAATGGATCTTATTATCACATTTAAAATTTGAATGTGAAATAAGTGTGATTTCTAAACAAGAAATTGTGAATAAAACTCTAAAAGAAGTTGCTGTTAAAAATATTAAAGATTCAGGAGGTTTAATTGATATTTTAAATGAAAAATTAAAACAGCATAACAGTAAACCTGAGAAATACTATTTTCTATTATCTTCAATTTCAGTTAATAAATTGCCTTTTCGAAAGATTAAAATAAATGATTGTGAGATTACCATTTCAGGAAAAGAATTTCCGATAATATTTAGATCGCACCGTGATGAACTATATAAAAGAAACTACCAAAAATCTGAGCATAATAATTTTTTGAAAGTAATTGTAAAAACAAAAGGAAGAGATTTTAAGGATACTTTTGATAAAGCTCAAAATTCACTTGATATTTTTAGAGCGTTTTTATGTTTATATTTAAATCCATTATTTCAAGTACCTTTAAACAGTGTCTCTCTAAATCCGATAAACAGAGTTGTTAATGGGGAATTTGCTAGCCTACATTATGAATCTGGAGAAACCGTTCACAAAAGCCTTCATTTGTTTCGAACAAATTTTCAAGATAAATTGTACAATTTAAATCAACGAGATTTAGATTTTATTAAAAAAGAAGTAAGCTGGGCTATAAACAAATACAATTCATGCAAAGTTAAACATCGCAGATCATTAGGAAATGTACTTAAACTTTATGTTAATGCCTTTGACGAAAAAGATAAATATATTTGCTTTTTGAAAGGTTGGACTGCTCTGGAGAATCTAGTTGATTCAGATAAAAATGATGAAATAATTAACCGATGTGTATCAATGTACAGCTCTGATATGAAATCATCTCAAACTTTAATACTAGAAGGATTGAGAATTTTCCGTAATGAGCTTGTTCATGATGGACTTAATGACTTAAATCCATTAGTGCATTGTTGTCAAATTCAAAACTTTATTTATAATCTTCTGATTAAGTTTAATTTGAAATATTCTGGTTTCTTCAATAATATTATAGAAGCAAATGATTTTTTAGATAAAAATAAAACTGATTTAAGAGATTTAGAAATAGAAAAAAAGCTTTTAGATAAAGTCATTAAAACAAGATCATTAAAATAAAAGATTAAATAAGCAATGCAATATAAATATAATGGAAGGTAGATTAAAAGAAATATACAGCCCACAAAAATTCAAAGAAACAGGTCACGAATTAGTTGAGTTGCTTGCAAAATATATTCGCGATTCGGAGAAACAGGATATTCCGGTAAATAATTACATGGAGCCAAATGAGCAATTAGAGTATTGGAGAAATTATAAGTTGGATGACAAAAATCCAATAACTTTATTTCAAGATATAATTGAAAAGTCTATTCACATTCATAATCCAAAATATATTGGACATCAGGTTTCGGCTCCGGCACCTTTGGCTGCACTTTCAAATTTGTTTACAGCTTTGATGAATAATAGCATGGCGATTTATGAAATGGGTCCGGCATCAACAGCAATTGAAAAAGCTGTAGTTGAAGAAATTTCAAATAAAATTGGTTATGGTGAAAAAGGCGATGGTTATATAACTTCCGGTGGGACGCTTGCTAATTTAACAGCACTTCTTGCCGCTAGAGCTGTAATCGTAAAATCAGATATTTGGGAAACAGGGTATAATGAAAAGCTTGCTGTTATGGTTTCTGAAGAAGCACATTATTGTGTGGATAGAGCTTGCAGAATTATGGGATTTGGTACTGATGGAATTATTAAAATTCCTGCTGGAGATAAGTTCACAATGAAAACAGAATTGCTAAATGAGTATTATACAAAAGCTGTAAAAGAAGGACTAAAAGTAATTGCTGTTGTTGGAAGTGCTCCTTCCACTTCAACCGGAATGTATGACGACCTTGAAGCAATCTCAAAATTCTGCACAGAGAAAAAACTATGGTTTCATATTGATGGAGCACACGGAGGCGGAGCAATTTATTCGAAAAAATATAGACATCTTTTAAAAGGAATTGAAAAAGCAGATTCAGTTGTTATTGATGCACACAAAATGTTAATGATGCCATCTCTTATGACATTTCTAATGTTTAAAAACAAAATGGATTCTTATGCTACTTTTAGTCAAAAGGCACAATATCTTTGGGAAAGCTCTGATGAAGAAGAATGGAATAATATGGCGAAAAGGACTTTTGAGTGTACTAAGCAAATGATGGGAGTGAAATTTTACACTCTTTTAAAAGTTTATGGAGAAGTAATCTTCGACCAATTTGTAACCAACCAATATGATCTTGGACAAGAATTAGCCCGACTGGCAAAACTCAGAAATAACATTCAACTAGCAACAGAACCCGAATCAAATATTGTTTGTTTCAGATATTTTGAACCTAAACTTTCTAATCAGGAATTAAACCAACGAAATTCATATATCAGAAGTAAAATTTTAAGAAAAGGTGATTTCTATATAGTTCAAACACTTTTAAATGATTTGGTTTATATGAGGGCAACTATTATGAATCCCTTGACTACTTCTTTAATATTTGAGGAGTTGTTGGATGAGGTTGAGAAGTTGGGATGTGAAAAAACATCTTAAGGGGACTTCTAATTCAATTTAATTATGAAAAAAGTCCTCTCAAAAATCCACTATCTTGAAATGAAAAAGAAACCGAAAACGGAATGTAATAGACATAAAAAATGAAAGAGCAAATTATCTTGGTATTTAAAAAAAACCTACTCATTTGTTAAACATGATTTATCTTCTTCTGAAATATTTTTCTCCGAAAAATAAGCAACAATGCTGAGAATAATAACTATTCCAATTCCATAATAAATTCCATTGGGTATTGAAATTGCCTCTCCGCCTGCATAGGAGTGCATTCCTGCAAGGAAATAGTTTACTCCAAAGTAAGTCATCAGTATTGAACCAAAAGCGATGAGAGAGCCAAAGCTAATTGAATAATTACCTTTAAGTCCCGGAATTTTCCACATATGTACAACAAAAGCGTAAACAAGAATTGAGATTAATGCCCATGACTCTTTTGGGTCCCATCCCCAATATCTTCCCCATGATTCATTTGCCCAGATTGCTCCCAAAAATGTCCCGATTGTCAGAAGATATAATCCTATGATTATGTTTATTCTGATGATATTTGAAATTTCATCTATCGTTATACCAATTCTTGAATAATTTTTTTTCGTTCGGTTTATCATAATTATCAAATTTATCGCACCGAGCAATGCTGCCAGAGCTAAAAATCCATAACTTGCAGTAATAACAGCAACATGAATTATCAACCAGAATGATTTAAGTACAGGAACCAAATTGCTAATTGTGGGGTCCATCCAACTTAAGTTTGCAATAAACAAAATTAAAGATGCAAGCACCGAAGTAGCAGCTAAAGTTATTTTTGATTTTTTTACGAAAATCAAACCCGACAAAGAAGTTGCCCAGGCGACGTAAAGCATTGATTCGTATCCATTACTCCATGGAGCATGTCCTGAGATATACCACCTTACAGCAAGGCCCAAAGAGTGTATGATAAATAATAATAAAGCGAGATAGAAAGCAAAAAGTAAAACGGATTTTAAATTTAAATTCGGTTTGAAAATTAAAATAAAATTAAGTGCTAAAAGTATCAATCCTAAAATGCCGAAATATTTTGCTAGCTTATTAAAAATATCTGATTTATTATATAGAATTTCAAGTTTTACTTTGGAAGAAGACGGAATATTGACTCCTCCGTTCTTTATTTGATATTCTTTTAAAGCTTGCAATTTTTTATTGGCAATAGTCCAATCGCCGGATTTGTTTGCCTGCCATAAAGCATTAAAATATTCGGAAATACTTATCTGAACAGATGAATAATCATCTCTACTTAATTGATTTTTTAATTTATCAATTGTAAACCAGTGGGAGTCTTTGCCTATTTTTGCAGGATAAATTTTTAGAATTGAACCGGAGAAAATATTATAACAAAGGTTCATTTTTTCGTCAACTTTCATTATTTCTTTGTCAAACTTATTTCTTTGTGCCGGCTTTTTAGCATAAGCTTCTTCAACTACATCTTTAATTTTATATCCACTCATTCCGGGTTCAAGCAAATCGATATATGATGCGTAATTTGAGTTTATTTTAATATATTTTTGAACTTCAGGATTTGAAATTTTTATAATCTTTTCGTATTGCCAAACATTTGGTTCCGATATCATCCCAAGAAAAACCTGGCTTGGATTCAAATTCTTATAAGAATTTTTTCTCATTAGCTTTCTTAAGACTTCGGAAGCTACAGTATGCATGGGTTTAATTCTGCCCTTTGAGTCCAGAGTTAGAAGTTCTACAAAAGATTCTGCATGGGATTTGTCAATTACATTTAAGGTTTTTGTTGAATCTGTTGGCATTGCTTTTATCTCAGGCGATGAAAACAAAAAACTTGCAGATGTTATGAAAAGCAAAATCATCGTCTTGCTTATTTTATGCTTTGAAGTTTTCCTTAGCAATTCTTTAAATCTACTGCCTCTACTAAATAGAGCAAGTACAAAACCCAACATCATTAAAAAATATCCGACATAAGTAATTGTTGTACCCCAAAAATCATGATTGACTGACAAGAGAGTTCCTTTTTCGTCTTTATCATAAGAAGATTGAAAAAATCGATATCCTCTATAATTCAATACATTGTTCATGAAAATACTATGTCTTACTTTTTTGCCTTTCTCATTATCAATAACAATAACATCGCTGATAAAGGAAGAAGGGCTTTGGGAACCAAAATATCTTTCAAGTTTAAAATCATTTAATTTAATTGAAAAAGGGATTTTTATGTTTTTAGAACCATAGCTAAGAGAAATTTTAACACCATTAATTTCTACATTAAAAAACTCTCCAACTAAATTTTTCCTGCCATAAATTAATAACTCCTTTGTAGAATCATCAACAGAGATATAGGCTATTATTGCATTAGAAGAAGGAATAAATATTTTCTTTTTAACAATTATTTTGTGCTCATTAATGTTATAAACTTTCTTAAATTTCTTGTTGGAGTAAGCAGAGAAGGTAATTTTTTTATCGTCCTTGATTTTATGTCCATCATTTTCAATTTCAATTCCAATAAATGAATCCGTTGTTTTAATGATATTTGAACTATCTCCCTCCCTGATGTGCATCGAAGATTCAAATCCAAAATATCTGGTAACACCTGCTCCAATGGCCATTATAATAAATGCCAGATGAAAAATCAGAACAGCCCATTTTCTCTTTTTATAAAGTTTATTCTTAAAAATACTACCAGCCATATTTATTGCCAATAGTACCCACAAAACATCGAACCACCATGTTTTATAAATTAGTGCTTTGGCAGCAGCAGTTCCGTAATTGCTTTCAATTAGTGTGGCAAAAGCAATGGCAAGAGCAACAATTAACAAAAGAGCTCCCGAAATTGCCATAGAAAACATCCATTTACTAATCTTCGACATTATAAAGAAATTTTTATAAATTCTTTTATTATCAAACAAGAATTGCAGAGTTATTTAGTGTCTTTCCAAAAAGTCAAACAATTTTTAATTTAAAGCCCAAAAAACAAAAAACAAAAAACAAATAAATTCCAAATATCAATGATTAAATGTTCAAAACAGCTTTGAATATTGATATTTTACTTATTGAGATTTATTTGAAATTTGGTGTTTGTCATTTGTGATTTTATATATTTGTTTTAACGATCGGGCATTAGAGACAAACTCTTATTTAGTTTAATATTTATTATAATTCACAATTGTATTAGTTTCTTTCCTGATTTTTTGACGTTGGGTATATTCTTCAGGAGCATATCCCAAAGTAATTATTAAGCCGATGGTTTTTTCTTTTGGAATGTTTAATAAATTTTTAATTTTTTTATGATTAAACCATCCAAGCATACATGTTCCTAAACCTACCTCGGCAGCTTGAAGGCAAAAATGTTCGGCGGTAATTCCTAAATCAATTAAAGGAAATTCTTTCTTTTTCAATGCCCCTCCTACTTGAGTTATTATTCTAGGTTTTTCCAGAACAATAGCAATAATAACTGGAGCTTCGGGAGCAAATTTGTTAAAAGAAACAAGTTTGCTGAAGGTTGCTTTGGCAACTTTGTTTTTTAGCTCAGGCTCATCAACCACAATAAATTTCCAGGGTTGTGAATTACTTGCCGAAGGAGCAATTCTTGCAGCTTCGATGCAAAGTTCAACTTTTTCTTTTTCAACGGCTTTGTCAGAATATTTTCTAACGCTCTGTCTTTTTGTAATTAATTCTATAAAATTCAAATTTTTAAAATTTTTGATAATTCAATTTATAAATAAAGTAAATGTTTAACGATGGTATTAAAGCATATTTTTTATAGAAGTCTTTAAGTGTAATGTTAACATCATCTATTAAACCTCCTAAATACCTGTAATCCGAAGCTAAAACACTATTTGAATAAACATTTTTACTTAAAGCAAGTTCGACATGTAATTCGATATCGGGTTTTTTATAAAAGGAAAAGCGTCTTCCAACCAAAAGACCGACTTGCAAGAAATGTGAGCTTAAAGTAAGAGGTTCATCAGACATTGATTTCGGGATTGGACCTATTGGATAAGTATTTAAATCTACATCGAAAGCATCGTTAATAACATAATCAGGAATGTTACTTTTAAAAAGATTTACCCATTGACAAAATGGTCCTACATAATTTTTTCGTGTTTGTTTGCTGAAAAAATAATTTGCTCCGAATTCAATAATCATTCCTGTCTCAAAATTTGCTTCCAGCACAGCAACCATGTTTCTATCAGCACCGTAACCTTCAAAAAGGCTTAACATCATTTTATCGTATGGATAAAACAAAAACCCAATTTGTCCATGAACAGCAAAACCTTCATGAAACCTATCCTCATATCCCAAAGCATATTGAGTTGGAATTTCTGTTCCGAGTTTTATGGATTGCGATTGACTGCTAACCAATTTCGGAAAACAAAAAAGAATTAATATTATTGAGTAAATAATTTTTTTCAAGACTATTTTTTTAAGATGGTAAAATTAGGAAAATTATTTTTATAAATTAATGCGCAATGCTTTCAAGGACTTCAATCAGAAAACACTACTTTCTTTAGCTTTTATAAAGGAATATTCCCATGCTTTTTATGAGGATGTGTTTTACTCTTGTTTTGTGTAGTTTCAAGAGCTTGAATTAATTTAAATCTTGTTTGTTTTGGATAGATAATTTCGTCAATGTATCCTAAGGCAGCAGCTTTATAAGGGCTAGCAAAAGTATCGTTATAATCATCTACAATTTTATCTCTTTCTTCGTCATTCTTGAATTTATTTCTATAAATGATATTAACTGCACCTGAAGAACCCATTACTGCAATTTCTGCTGTAGGATAAGCAAAATTTATATCTCCACCAATATGTTTGCTTGACATCACATCATAAGCTCCACCGTATGCTTTTCTTGTAATAACAGTGATTTTTGGAACAGTTGCTTCACAATATGCAAACAGAAGTTTTGCACCATGCTTTATTATTCCACCAAATTCTTGGGCTGTGCCAGGTAAAAATCCCGGTACATCTTCAAAGGTTATAATTGGAATATTAAAAGCATCACAGAACCGAATGAACCGAGCTCCTTTCACCGAACAATTAATATCAAGGCAACCAGCTAAAACCTGTGGCTGGTTTGCGACAATACCAACAGGCCTTCCACCAAGTCGAGCAAAGCCAATTATTATGTTTTGTGCATAATGAGGCTGAACTTCAAAAAAGTTATGGTCGTCAACAACTGTTGTAATCAACTCAGTCATATTATATGGTTTGTTTGGGTCAGCAGGAACCAAAGTCTGTAAACTTTCATTTTCGCGATGAATATCATCAGTGCATGGCTTGATTGGAGGATCTTCCATATTATTAGAAGGAATATATCCCATTAGCTCACGAATCATCATCAAAGTATGTTCATCATCTTCACAGGCAAAATGGGCAACACCACTTTTTATATTATGAGTCATTGCACCGCCAAGCTCATTTTTGGTAACCTCTTCATGAGTAACAGTTTTGATAACATCAGGACCTGTAATAAACATATATGAAGTTTTCTTAACCATAAAAATGAAATCTGTTATTGCAGGAGAATAAACTGCTCCACCTGCACAAGGTCCAAGAACAGCAGAAATTTGCGGAACAACTCCCGATGCTATTGTGTTAAGATAAAAGATATCGGCATATCCACCAAGGCTTTCAACTCCTTCCTGAATTCTGGCTCCACCGGAATCATTAAGACCAATAATAGGGGCACCATTTTGCATTGCCTGCTCCATTATTTTTTTTACTTTATCAGCATTTGCACGGCTCATTGTACCACCAAAAACCGTAAAATCAAAAGCAAAAACATAAACCAATCTTCCATCAATTTTGCCATGCCCTGTAACAATGCCATCACCCGGAATTTTATTGTTTTCCATACCAAAATCAGTACTTCGGTGAGTAACAAATTTATCAAGTTCAACAAAAGTTCCTTTGTCGAGAAGTATGTCAATTCTTTCACGAGCGGTTTTTTTATTGCTCTTGTGTTGTTTATTGATTCTATCCTGTCCGCCACCTAATTCAGCGGATTTTTTCATCTCCTCAAATTTCTTGAATTTGTCTTCTAATGTTTGCATAATTTTAGCTTTTGGTTATTGGCTTTTGGTCTTTAGCTGTAATCTTTATTACTTAATAACTATTAGTTTTTTTCCACCTTCAACAATGTCGCCTTCTTTCACATTTATTTTTATAACCACTCCTTTTCTCTTAGCCTTAAATTCACTTTCCATTTTCATAGCTGAAATAATAATTGCAGTTTCTCCAGCTTCAATTTTTTGTCCTTCTTTCACAAGAATCTTCACAATTTTTCCGGGCATAGGAGAAACAATAGTATTGTCGCCATTATCACTATCATCCTTACGTTTCAGTTTTTGGAATTTAGTTTCGGCATCAATTATTTCAACCTTATAAGAGTGGGCTGCTGAGTTAACAATATAATTTTTATGATTTTTTTCTCTGACAACAGAAATATCATAAGATTTTCCATCATGTAAAATTGAGTATATACCATTTGATGTTTTAGCCACATTAAGCTCATATTCTGTTTTGCCAATCAGAACTTTAACCTTATTCCCATCTTGCTCTATAAGTTCGATTGTTTTTTTGCAATTATTAAGAGAAATTTCTAGAGACATAATATTGATTTAAATTAACATTATAAAAATTGTTATTTGGAAAAGTTTGTTATTTGGTGCATAAATTTTATAATTTCATCAGTCCTTTTCTTCTGCCGAATTCTTTCCATTTATTTTTGTTATTAGAGAAAGTAGTATGAGGAACTAATTTATCGAGATAAAAATTGTATTCTAAAAAAGCAGCAATAATTGTCATATCTTCACAATTCTTATCACAAACTTCTTTCTCAATTAGAAAATCCATATTTTTTTCAATAAATCCTGTATCATATTTTCCATTAACAAAATCAGGGCAATCCATTATTTTGTTTAAAAAGTTTATGGATGTTTTAATACCTGTAATTTTATATTCATCAAGAACTCTGTTCATTCGATTAACAGCCTCTGCTCGGTCTTTTGCCCACACTATCACTTTTGAAATCATAGGATCATAATCCATTGGAATTTCATAGCCTTCGTAAACATAACCATCAGTTCGGACTCCCAAACCAGATGGCTCAATAATGTTTCTAACAATTCCGGGAGAAGGCATAAAATTATTCTCAGGGTCTTCAGCATAAATTCTGCATTCTATTGAATGTCCGCGTTGAATAACATCTTTTTGTTTTAAGGAAAGTTTAAGACCATTAGCAATATTAATTTGCTCACTAACCAAATCTATTCCGACTACTCTTTCGGTTATTGGATGCTCAACCTGAAGGCGAGTATTCATTTCAAGGAAATAATAGTTTAAATCATTATCAACAAGAAACTCAATAGTTCCTGCTCCGGAATAATTTACTGCTTTAGCTGCGGCTATAGCTTGTTTTCCCATTTCATCTCGAAGTTCGGCAGTCATTATCGGTGAAGGTGTTTCTTCAATTACCTTTTGGTGACGTCGTTGAACCGAACATTCTCTTTCACAAAGATGAATGGTGTTTCCGTGTTTGTCAGCAAGAATTTGAAACTCTATATGATGAGGTGATTCAATATATTTCTCAACATATAAATCATCGTTACCAAAGGCAGCCATAGACTCAGACTTTGCAGTTCTTAGTGATGGAAGAATTTCCTTTTCATTTTTAACAAGCCTCATACCTTTACCACCGCCTCCTGCTGCTGCCTTTATCATAACAGGCAAACCGATGCTTTTTATTATTTCCAGAGCTTTTTCTTCGTTGTCAAGATTTTTATTTATTCCCGGAACAACTTTTACTCCAGCTTTAACCATAGTTTTTCTGGCGGTGATTTTATCTCCCATGGTTTTTATTGCATGGGAGGAAGGGCCAATAAAAATAATTCCTTCTGATTTACATCTGTCTGCAAAATCGCTATTTTCAGAAAGAAATCCATATCCAGGATGTATGGCATCAGCGTCTGATCTTTTTGCAACATCAATAATTTTGTCGATAATAAGATAACTCTCAGCCGAAGGAGATGGCCCAATAAAATATGCTTCGTTAGCATAACGAACATGCAGTGAAGACCTGTCGGCTTCAGAGTAAACTGCAACAGTTTTTATCCCTAACTCCTTGCATGTACGCATGACTCTAACAGCAATTTCACCTCTGTTAGCAACCAATATTTTCCCAATCATAAATGTGTTTTTTTGCTTTAATTTTTATAAAAATATAAAAAACAAATAAATAACACATTAAAAACAACATTTTTATTTCATTATTTTTCGAGATTGGTTTTCCCGAGTAGAGCAAACATTTTCTTTTTATAGGCTTCAACGCCCGGTTGGTCGAATGGATTAACACCAAGAATATATCCGCTTATTGCACAAGACATTTCGAAAAAATAAATTAATTCTCCTAAGTTTTCTTCATTTATTTCAGGAACAGAAATTTTAATATTCGGAACGCCTCCATCAACATGAGCTAAAATTGTTCCTAATTCTGCATTATGATTTATTTCATTAATTCTTCTTCCTGAAAGATAATTTAATTTATCAAGGTTTAAATCATCTTTAGGAATGCGGATTTCTTTTTTTGAATTATCAACAGAAATAACAGTTTCAAAAATATTTCTTAATCCATCTTGAATATATTGTCCTAATGAATGCAGGTCGGTAGTAAAGTTAACTCCTGCGGGAAAAATTCCTTTATTTTCTTTTCCTTCACTTTCGCCAAAAAGCTGTTTCCACCATTCAGTAAAATATGTTAATCCGGGTTGGAATGATGCAAGAATTTCTGTGGTTTTATTATTATTATAAAGAGCATTTCGAGTTGCTGCATAAACTGCTATTGGATTTTCGGGACAGCTTGGATGTTCATTATTAAATATTTGCATTTTTTTTGCTCCCTTTAAAAGATTTCTAATGTCGAAGCCGGCAATTGCAATTGGCAAAAGTCCGACTGGAGTCAAAACAGAATATCTTCCCCCAACATCATCAGGGACAACATAAGTTTTATAACCTTCTTTGTTTGCAAGCTCTTTTAAAGCACCTTTATCTTTATCGGTGATAGCAATAATTCGTTCTTTGGCATTTTCTTTTCCATATTTTTTTTCAAGATGATTTTTTAATATTCTAAATGTAATTGCAGGTTCAGTTGTTGTGCCTGACTTAGAAATAACGCTTATTGCATAATCTTTTTTATCAAGAATATCTAAGAGGTCGGAAAGATAATCTTCACTCATATTTTGACCTGCAAACAGAATAACGGGATGTTCTTTTTTTTCAAGAATTTCATAGAAATGATGTCCGAGACCTTCAATAACTGCTCTTGCACCAAGAAACGAACCTCCAATTCCAACAACAACAAATATTTCTGCTATTACATTAATCCTTCTTGCATCGTCTTCAATGCTTTCTAATAAAGAATTTGAAATATCAGAAGCTAGCGTAGTCCAGCCCAAAAATTCACTACCTTTTCCGGTTTTATTTTTTATTGATGTTTGGTGTTTTGTAATTTCATCTTTATAAGAATTAATTTCTTCAAGATGAACAAAATCAAGAACGTTATCAATGTTTACTTTTAAATTTATCATTTGTTTTTTGTGTTTATATCACAAAAATAGACAAAATCTAAAAGACATCAAATAATTTGAATATAAATTAAGTAGTTATGAAAATGATGATTTTAAAAAATTATACCATTTTTCCGGGATTCACCCATTCGGTAAATTGTTCGTCTGTAACCAAACCTGTTGCTATTGCTGCTTCTCTTAATGTTGTTCCTTCAGCATGAGCTTTCTTGGCAATTTTTGCAGAATTGTCATATCCTATGTGAGGATTCAGAGCTGTAACAAGCATCAAGGAGTTTTCAAGATTTTTCTGTAAAACAGGATTATTAGGAATAATTCCAACTGCACAATTTTTGTTGAAAGAAACGCAGGCATCGCCAATTAATTTAGCAGATTCAAGCATATTGCTAATCATAACAGGCATAAAAACATTTAACTGATAATGTCCGCTCATTCCGCCTATGGAAATTGTTGTATCATTTCCTATTGTCTGAGCACAAACCATTGTTAAGGCTTCAACTTGAGTTGGATTAACTTTTCCTGGCATAATTGAAGAGCCCGGTTCATTTGCCGGCAGTTGAATTTCTCCAATGCTGCATCGTGGTCCTGAAGCTAACATTCTAATGTTGCTGGCAATATGCATCAAGCTAACAGCAAGAGTTTTCAAAGCTCCTGAAGTTTCGACAATGGCATCGTGAGCAGAAAGAATTTCAAATTTATTTGGAGCAGTAATAAATGGATAGCCTGTAAGTTCTGCAATTTTTTTGGCTACCAGTTCTGAATATCCTTTAGGTGTGTTTAATCCTGTTCCAACGGCAGTACCACCAAGAGCAATTTCGGTTAGATGTTTGAGAGTGTTTTTCAGTGCAATAATTCCGTGTTCTAATTGAGAGGCATAACCCGAAAATTCTTGTCCTAAGGTTAAAGGAGTTGCATCCATAAGGTGTGTTCGACCTGTTTTGACAATATTTTTAAATTCTTCGGATTTTTTTACGAGAGTATTTTTTAACATTTCTACTCCCGGAATTGTTGTTTCTACCAACATTTCATAAGCTGCAATATGCATTGCCGTGGGGAAAGTGTCGTTAGATGATTGTGATTTATTAACATCATCATTTGGATGAACAGATTTTTTGGAATCTGATAAAGTTCCGCCATTTAAAACATGTGCACGATTAGCAATTACTTCATTAGAATTCATGTTAGATTGTGTTCCTGAGCCGGTTTGCCAGATTACTAAAGGGAAATTATCATCAAGCTTACCATCAAGAATTTCATCACAAACTTTTGCAATTAAATCGCCTTTTTCTTGTGGCAGAACTCCTAATTCAGAATTTGTTAGTGCTGCTGCTTTTTTTAATATTGCAAAAGCTCTAATAATTTCAATTGGCATTGAAGCATCTGGACCTATTCTGAAATTTTGTTTTGAACGCTGTGTTTGGGCGCCCCAATACTTTTCAGCAGGAACTTCAATGTTTCCCATTGAGTCTTTTTCTATTCTATATTCCATAATTTTATTTATTATTTATTGGTTTATTTAATAATTTAAAATTTAATATTAAAAGAGTTCTTCTATATTTTCAATAGGGTCTCCAATAACTGCTTTATATTTTTTTTCAATTATTGGTCGTTGAATTAGCTTAGGATTTTCTAATAATATTTGTATCCATTCATGCTCGTAAAATTCTTTTCCTTCATATTTGTTTTTATAATCGGCTTCTTGAAAACGTACAATTTCCTGAGGTTTCTTATTCAGTTTCATCAATATATCTTTTAATTCTTCTTCGGAAATTGGGGTTTTAATATAGTTAATAATTTCAAAATCTAAATTTTTATCCTGAAGGTATTTTAAGCCTGCTCTGCTTTTCTTACATCTTGGATTGTGATAAATTTTTATCATAAAAATATTTGGTGTTAAAACTATAGAAATTTAGTGTTAAAAAAAATGATATAAATCAAAAAAAATAGTAGAAAAAATCATATAGGGTTTTACTGAACAATAAAAATGAGTATTTATAAGATATTCAAAAAATTAACTACTCCCAAATTCCATCAGGTATGCTTTAATGAAATCGTTCAATTCTCCATCCATCACAGCCTGAACATTTGATGTTTCGTGACTTGTGCGAAGATCTTTAACCATTTTATAAGGATGCATAACATAGTTGCGGATTTGAGAACCCCATTCAATTTTTTTCTTATTGCCTTCAATTTCGTTTTGAGCTTCTCTTTTTTTTCTTAGTTCAATTTCATAAAGTTGAGATTTTAGCATCCTGATTGCCTTGTCTTTGTTTTGATGTTGTGAGCGTGTTTCCTGGCACTCAATTATTATTCCCGAGGGTTCGTGTTTTAGACGTACTGCCGTTTCAACTTTATTTACATTTTGTCCACCGGGTCCACCAGCGCGATAAGTGTCCCAAGTAATTTCGGCAGGATTAACTTCAATATTGATATTTTCGTCAATAACAGGGTAAACATAAACTGATGCAAAGGAAGTATGTCGTTTGTGAGCAGAGTCAAAAGGCGAAAGACGTACAAGACGATGAACTCCATTTTCTCCTTTAAGATATCCAAAAGCAAAATCGCCTTCAAATTCTATGGAAACAGATTTAAGACCTGCAACATCACCTTCGAGTTGACCAATTACATTTACTTTGTATTTATTTCTTTCGCCCCAGCGCATATACATTCTCATTAGCATTTCTGCCCAGTCCTGACTTTCTGTTCCACCTGCTCCGGAATTAATATTTACAATTGCACCAAATTTATCTTCTTCGCCGCCAAGCATATTTAAAAATTCAAGGTCTTCGATGAGTTTCAATACTATTTTATGTTGATCATCAACATCTTTTTCTTTGGCTTCCCCTTCGTGAAAAAATTCTATGATAATAAGAAACTCATCATAACAATCTTTAGCATTTAGATATGCATCGGTCCAGCGTTTTATGTCTTTGATTTTTTTGAAGATTTGCTCAGCTTGTTTGGGGTCATTCCAAAAATCAGGAGATTGTGTTAAAAGTTCTTCCTCTTCTATTTGGCTTAATTTTTTATCAATGTCAAAGATACCTCCTCAGGGCATCAAGCCGTTTTTCCAGATCTTTAAGTTCTTCGGTTGTTATCATTTTTTTAATTACTTTTAACAGTGTTAACTAATTTGACAGCAATCAATTTATCGTATAAGGTGCCGGATTCACGGTAATAAACATAGATGGTATAATCATTTTCTGTCTCAAAATGTTTACCTTCGATAAAACTCTCGTCTCCGATAGTTTTGCCATTTTCTAGAAACACATATTGATAATTATAGTAACCTTGTTTGAGATAAATTGTAGTTTCATATCCATGCTTCTGATAATTATATTTTAAGAGTCCTTGTTTGTTAAATTGCCAGTCAGTGAGTGTTCCCATTAAATATAAATTTCCATAAACCAAGGGAGTTTTATAAGGAAGAAAAAAATGTACAAAAGCATAATCCGACTCAGTTGCATCATTATTGCCATCATAGGTTTTTATCAATCGTTTTCCATTAATGTCTTGCTCTGAGTAATAAATATCATAATGGTGATTTATGTCGCTTTTAAGATAGACTTGGTTAAATGAAGAATCATAAGAAATTTTCCACACATTGTTAATCGTGTATTTAAGGCTTCGGAAATCAAAATTTCTAAATTCATTTCCACCGCTGAAAACATTTTTGCTGTCATAAAAATTATAATCAAGTATTTCGTCTTTTACCATCAATGGTTGCAAGCCCTTGATTGCATTATCCCACCTTCTGTTTTGAGTAATAATTATTTTTAAATTTGTAGAGGGGTCAACAATATTATAAGCTCCTTTTTTAATACTAAAATTAATTTTCTGATTGTAATTTCTTTCAGAAACATCATTGGTGCGATTTATTTTTGCATCAACTGTTACTTTGGATTCGTAAATCATAAATCTTTTTGTGAAGCAAACATTATCACTTTCTCCCAGATAAACTTTTAACAGATAGTTTCCTGACTTGAATAATTTTAGATTTTCTGTTGGAAAAATTAATTTGTAATGGATGAAACTTTGCATGGTGTTCAAAGAGAATTCATAATCTTCAATATAATCTTCCGTAAAGCCTGAAATATATTCTGATTGCTGAAGGTCTGAAGGTTTCCAATAAGCATCACAGTGAATAATTGTGTATTTATAATATTTAACATCATTATCAAAATCGTCAAAAGAAATTTTTAGTTTATCATCAGAATTTAATTCAAGAATTGGCATGGAAAGTTCTGAACCTTCTTTGTGAAGAAGAATGGTTTTGATATTATCTACATAAACATAATCATTGTAACGCAAGCGATTTTTTTGGTAGTAGTCATCATTTTCTGAATTTTTTTCTTTTTTCAGGTCTGCTTTACTTACAACAACTGTTGAATCTTTTGAGTTTTTTGTTTGAGTATTGACAACTTTTTTAGAACACGAAATTGATATTGTAATAATTATTATAAAAGTTAGAAGTGGTAATATTTTTAGGAATTTAAACATTCTTAAACAAATAAGATTTAATAAATAATATTTACAAAATTAATAATAAAGCGAATTTAAACTAATAATATTGTTTTATAAACAACAAAACACGCCAAGGCGTGTCTTGTTTTGTGAACAACAATAAATTTTAATGTTATCTTCCTGATAAAGACTTTGGAATTCTGCCTTGATTAATTGTTTCAGACCTTAATCTTCTGCCTAATATTTTTTCCATCATTCTACCAATAT
>CAYLPA010000040.1:0-18399 GCA_964385385.1 uncultured Saprospiraceae bacterium
TCATGTCAGTATAAGAATAAGTAATTGTATGAGTTCCTGCACCTGCTGAAGCAGGGTTAAAAGAATATCCACTAATTCCTGGTCCGCTTAAAGTTCCACTAGAAGGATTAACTGATAAAGTAACTGGAGAAGCATCTTCACAATAAGAAGAGCCTAGTCCGCTAAAACTTACAGTTGGTAAAGAATGTACAGTTGTTGACTGAACATCAGAATTCGTACATCCATAAATGTCGGAATATGTGTATGTAATTGTGTGGGTGCCAGCTCCGGCAGTAGCAGGATTAAAAGTATTTCCACTAATTCCTGCACCGCTATAAAATCCACCTGATGGGCTACCAGTTAAAGAAACTGCAGAAGCATCTTCACAATATGAAGAGCCTAGTCCACTAAAAGAAACTGTTGGAATAGGATTAACTATTACACTTTGAATATCGCTGTTTGAACAGCCATTGCCATCTGTATAAGAATAAGTTATTGAATGAGTTCCTGCTCCTGCTATTGAAGGGAAGAAACTATTTCCCATCATTCCTGGTCCATTGAAAGTTCCACTTGATGGTGTTCCTGTAAGAGTTGCAGATGAATCAGTAACACAATATCCTGCTGCAAGTCCTGAAAAACTAACTGATGGTAAAGAATTAACAGTTGTGTTTTGAATATCTGAATTTGAACAACCATTCATGTCAGTATAAGAATAAGTAATTGTATGAGTTCCTGCACCTGCTGAAGCAGGATTAAAAGAATTTCCGCTAATTCCTGGTCCGCTTAAAGTTCCACTAGAAGGATTAACTAATAAAGTAACAACTGGAGCATCTTCACAATAAGAAGAGCCTAGTCCGCTAAAACTAACTGTTGGTAATGAATGTACTGTTGTTGATTGAATATCGGAATTTGTACATCCATAAATATCAGAATATGTGTATGTAATTGTGTGGGTGCCAGCTCCGGCAGTAGCAGGATTAAAAGTATTTCCACTAATTCCTGTACCACTTAAAGAACCACTTGCAGGGCTTCCTGTTAAAGTAACTGCTGAAGCATTTTCACAATATGAAGTAGCAAGTCCGCTAAACGAAACTGTTGGAATAGGATTTACTACAACATTTTGAATATCGCTGTTTGAACAGCCGTTTCCATCGGTATAAGTAAAAGTAATACTATGATTTCCGACACCAGCATTTGAAGGGCTGAAAATATTGCCGCTCATTCCGGATCCACTAAAAGTTCCACTTGATGGTGTTCCTGTGAGAGTTACAGATGGATCAGTAACACAATAGCCTGCGGTAAGTCCTGAAAAGCTAACTGATGGTAAAGGATGAACAGTTGTATTTTGAACATCAGAATTAGAACATCCGTTCATGTCAGTGTAAGAATAAGTGATTGAATGATTACCTGCACATGCTGAAGAAGGGCTAAAAGAATTTCCACTTATTCCAGCACCGCTGAAATTTCCTCCGTTAGGATTTCCAGTCAAAGTAATTGCAGGGTCGTTTGCACAATATGAAGAACCAAGTCCACTAAAACTTACAGTTGGTAGCGAATGTACTGTTGTTGATTGAACATCTGTATTTGTACAACCAAAGGCATCAACATAAATATATGTAATACTATGAGTTCCTGTACCTGCTGTTGCAGGATTGAATAAGTTTCCACTAATTCCTGTTCCACTAAAAGTTCCACCGAGAGGGCTTCCAATTAATGTAGATGATGGGTCATTAATGCAATATGATGATAGTAAGCCAGTAAAAGTAACATTTGGAATTCCATTAACAATTACACTTTGAATATCGCTGTTAGAGCAACCATTTGCATCGGTATAAGAATAAGTAATTGTATGAGTTCCTACACCTGCAGTTGCAGGATTGAAATTATTTCCACTTATCCCGGGTCCTGTGAAAGTTCCACCTCCGGGTGTTCCTGTTAGAGAAACAGATGGGTCACTTATACAATATCCTGCTGCAAGTCCACTGAATGAAACAGTTGGAGCAGGAAGAATTGTCAATATAATATTATCTGTTGCATTAGAACAGGGGGGATAAGCATAAGCAATTAATATCAAAGTTACATTTCCTGCAGAAATATCAGCGGCACTTGGTGAATAAGTTGGGGTTAATGTACCATTATTTGAAAAAGTTCCACTACCTGATGTTGCCCAGAAAATAGAACTATAAAATGAAGCTGTTGCTCCTGAAATTGTATATGAATTACCTTCGCAAACATTAGCATTAGAACCGGCATCTGCGGTTGGTGAAAGACCTACCATTACATTTACAGTATCAGCATCAGTTGCACCATAAGAATTTGTAACTACAACAATATAATCTCCTGAAGTAGTAGCAGTATAGGTCTGTGCTGTTCCAATTATTGTTGTTGAACTTATTTCAGTCCACTGATAAGTATATCCGGGACCACTACCAGCATTAAGAACAACACTTCCACCCTGACAAATTACTGTATCGTTGCCTAAGTTTACTACAGGATATTCAGTTATTATAATATCATCAATTGCCATATCACCTGAATAAGAACCACCACGAATAGCTCTAAATCTAACTTTAATTATTCCACCAATATAAGAGCTAATATCTATTGTTGCATCACGCCATGCTTCAGTCTGATATGTCTGTTGTTGTCCTGAAATTACATAAATGTCATTTACCCAGCTTCCTCCTGATAAAATATCAATATGCATTGAACCAGTTGTTGCTCCATACATGTGATACCAAAAAGAAAGCTTTGGGTGTAACATAGTTGATAAATCGATGCAGGGACTAATCAATTCTGTAACATTATTTGTACTGGAGCTTGAAGATTCAGTATAACAGTATATACCTGAAGATGTTCCAAGAGTGTGGTCAACAACAGGGCCTGTATAATTTGATGGTGTTCCTCCATTTTTAACAAGCCACTGGAAATTTGTTGTAAAAGTTCTCATCCATCCATTAGCTAATACTCCCGGATTATTAATAGATCCATTACCTGGAGTGAAAGTTTCCATAGTTTCATTTATTGGAAGTGAATAAGTTCCATAATTAATGATATCAGTAGAAGTCATTGTATTATTAGTTGAATTTCCATCACCAGTCATTGATGAAATTGCATTGAAAGTATAGGTTCCGGTTGTAATCATATTATAAGTACTTGATACACTAACATCGATATAACCACCGAGAGCTATATTTCCTGTATTAACAGTTACCGGTGAAAAAGTAGTTGGATTTGTTCCAGCTACATTACAATTAACTGTTAAAGGATTAGTAGCTAAATTAATGGCTACAGTTCCATAATTCATAACTCTTACTGTTACAGTTTCGGATGAGCCTATACAAACTGTAGCAAGAGGGTTTTCAAGACTTGAAGCACCAACATCAATTGGAGATGGAGTGAATTCGTCTGCTCCAATATCAGGTGCTGTTGTATTTCTGCTTTCACCATCAATATCATCAGTAACACTTGCTAATGGAGTTCCAGCACTATTTAAAGGAATTGAACCAATATGTAAATCATCATCTGTATAAAAACCAGGGTCAACTGAAATAGAGTTTGCATCACCTGCAGATGCAGTTTGCCAAGCAGCAAGAGTTGTTCTGCTACTACCCTGATAGCCTATTCTTGTACCAGTGGTGTAGAAATCGTTATAATTGCTAGTATATGATGAAGTAGTTATATTACTATAAATTGTATAACCATTTGCTTTATTTACAAAAATGTTATTGTTTATTGCTAACCCACTTGTGTTTGAGCCAGTCATATAAATACAACGGCTATTAGTATAATTACCTGTAAGGTTAATACTATTGTGGTAAATGTTTACGTCTTTATTATCATAAATATAAGTACCGTAAGTTGTATTTCCCGTTGAGTGTAAATGAATGAAGTTATTAGCAATTAGTCCAGTTTGTGTATGAGTGTAATAATTAAGACGATAAATATACATACCATAACCACCGTTTGTAGATTTAGAAATAACGTTTTTTAGAATTCTCGCATTATTTAGACAATAATAAGCGTAAATACCTCTGTAGTTTGTAGATGATGAATTTGTTGTTAGTATGTTCCCTTCAATCCAAGGTGATTCACAATAATATAACATAACACAATATTGACGCTGATTAAGAAGAATATTATTCTTGATTTCCAAACCTGATTCAAGATTAGTTGTGTTTTGTCCTCTACAGTATATTCCATAATATCCATTAACAATCCTATTGTTTAATATTTTATTGTTATTATTTGTTGTTGTTGAAGATGAATAAAATCCTGCAAAACTACTACTTGTAGAAGGTGGCATCAGAATTTGATTATTTGAAAATTCATTATTATTCGCATGATTAATAAACTCAACAACTCTTCCATAAGAAGCACCTGTGCTGGCTAGTGTAAGATTTTTGAAAGTTATATAATCAGCACCATTGAGTCTGACTGTCCAGTTTGTTGTTGAAGTTGTAGGAGCATAGGTTAAAATAACATCTGTGCTATCACCGCTTAAGGATTGAAAAGTAATTGTATTTACTGAAGATGAACCAGTAATACTAGGAATTGTAACTTGTTCGGTATAAGTTCCGGATTGAACATTAAAAGTTACCGGAGCTGAAATACCACAGTTATTAAGAGTGTTAACTGCATATGTGAAATTGAGAAAATCACCTGTAGTTCCAATTGTATATACACCGGATAATGGAGTACAAATATCCTGAAGAACCATTTGGGCTTGTGGTTTAAAATTTGATGGAGATGTTGTTGTTTGTCCACATTGACTTGTGAAATTATCCCTTTTAAATCTGAATCCGTTATTTACAATTGGAGAATATATTCTAACTTGACCCGTTGCTGATAGCCATGTTGAAACAGGGTCGAAACAAATATCAACCAAAACATTATCGTTTCCGTTCCAAACAAATGGAGTTGTGAAAGTAATCATATCATAACCTCCGGCTGTTGGCATATATGATGAAGTTGTGTAAACAGTCGTTAATGTTCCAGCATCATGTGCTATTGCATCATTGGCTGTTGTGTGCTTCATCTTTATTGTGAAATTGGGCAACGCCTGAGAAGGAGCACCTGTTACATAAAATCCAATTTGCTGGATTTGACCCTGAGCATTAAAACCTGCTGCATTTATCTCAGCTTTTGTATAAACCATTTGGCTTCTTAGGCTTTGATAATAAATATTAATCGGGCAGGCAACGTTTGTTCCGCTGGATGAGGTTCCGCTACCAAGTTGAATTGTTGTTGTTTGTGCTAAAATATCATTTGTAAAGATAAATGTAAACACAAAAAAGACTGCTACTAATAATTTTTTACCAGTAGAAATCTGGGAGTAATTATTCTTCATATGGAATATTATTAAATTATTTAATTAATATTTTACTGTAATTTGTTAATAATTGTTACAATTTATTCTATAATTTATTATAAATATATCTTTCCTTAGACACATTATAATACAATAGATTTAATTATATAGTAATTTAATAGACAAATAAAAAATATGAAAGGTTGCTTTAATATATAATTAATAAATTATATCTTGATGCGAATCTGAAAATCTTTTGATAAATTCAAGGCAAATATAGAAAAATTGCCAATAAATCAAAAAAGTTTTTTTGAGAACAAATTGTATTTTAATTATTTGAAAACTTCAAGCAATTTAATATCATCATCAATATATATTAGGAATTTTTGAATGCCTTCATATCCTATTTCACGAAGAGATTTAGCGTAGTTTTTTATTTGTTCAATATGGTGTTTTTCTGGTTTACCTGTCTTGTAATCAATAATTATTGCTTTTTTTTCTGAAATAATAATTCTGTCCGGTCGATAAGTTTTTCCATTTTGAAGAAGTATGTCTGCTTCGTTTTTTATTTCTAATCCTTTTTTAAAGAAAATTCTGATTTCAGGTTTTGAAAGAAGTTGATTTAACTTTTTTGACAATTCTTCTTTTTCATCATTATCAATAATTCCTTCAAAAAACAAAGATTTTATTGATTTATCAACATCTTCATAAATATTAATTTTTGATAAAGCATAATGAACGATATTTCCCCATTTCATGTTTTTATTTGGGTCTTCGACATCCCAAGTGTCAGTAGATTTTGTGCTTAAAAGAATTTTTTTTCTCCAGTCGTGCGAAATAAAAGATTTTAAATTATATGTATTTTCTTTATCTTTTTCAGATGTTTCACTATTGGATTTTGTACCAAATTTATAAATGCTTTGTTGGTCATCCCAAAGTTTAATTTCTTTAAGAAAATTCATAAAGATTTCGGGCACTGATTTGCTTTTACCATTGTTTTTGGATGTAATAACGTACAGTCTTTTGGCAGGGCGTGTCATAACAACATAAAGCAAATTTATCATGTCTAATAATGATTTTTTATTTTCATCATTATAGATTTCAGAGTATCTTGTGTTTTCAAGATTTTTGTTTGTTTTGATTAATACTGATTTGAGTTCAGGTAAATCCTTATCATCAAAGTCTGTCCATGAATAATTTTTTGTGAGTTTAAGAAAATCATTAGCAAAAGGATAAATAACAACAGGAAATTCAAGACCTTTTGCTTTGTGAATTGTCATAATTCTTACAGCATTAATTTCTTCGGGGACAATAATCGAAATATCTTTATTGTTTTCTTCCCACCATTCAACAAAGCCAATAATATTTGAATTGTTTTTGCTGGAAAATTCGTAAACAGTATCAAGAAAAAATTGCAGGTAAGGATTTGTTTCTGAGTTTAATTTAAAAATGCGAATGATTTCTTCACATAAGTCATAAACAGGAAGTTTGCTTAGTTTTTTTGGTGAAATTGAAATATTATTATTCTTTAAAAATGAAATAAAAGAATCAACTGATGTTTGTTCTTTAATGATGATTTTTTGCAAATTTTCATGAATTTCTTTGTCGGTTTTAATTTTTTTAGTTTTGATTAAAAAATTGATGATTTCAGTTTTTGAAATTGCATCTTCGTTTGTGTTAAGAAATTTAATAAAAGCTATTATGAAATTTACAATTGGAGAACTTTTTAAAAGTAATGATTCAGAAGAAATTACATTAATATTTTCTTTAACTAAAAAACGGGCAATATTACTTGCATTTTTATTATTTCTGCATAAAATAGCAATGTCTTTAAGTTGAATTTCATCTTCTTGAAGCTTGTTTATTATTTGTTTTATTTTCTGAAAATTAAGTTCGTCAAAATCAATGGTGGAATTTTTTTTATCAAGAAATTCAATTTGAACAATGCCTCCTTTGTTTTCAGGATTAAATTCCTGTTCAGAATTTTCATAAATCAGTTGATATTTCTCGTCAAGGAGTTTTGAAGCAAAATTGAAAAATTTATTATTGAAATCTACAATTTCAGCTTTTGAACGATAATTTTTTCTAAGTTCATTTCTCAATTCGCAATTACTAATAAGACTTTGTTCGCGTTCATTCAATAAAATGTTGTCGCCTTTTTTGAAGATTTTTGGAAGGTGAGCAAATTGTTCTACTTCCCCGTTTCTCCATCTGTAAATTGCTTGTTTTCCGTCGCCGACAATCATATTGAAATTTCCTTCAGCAAGCGAATTATCAACAAGAGGAAGAAGGTTTTGCCATTGAAGAATTGAAGTGTCCTGAAATTCATCAATTAAAAAGTTTTTATATTTTTCGCCCAGACGTTCATAAATAAAAGGAACCGGCTCGTTAAGAACAATGTCTGCAATTCGTTTATTAAATTCAGAAATATGAACAATATTATTTTGTTTTTTTATTTCGTTTATAAGTTTTTCTATTTCGTTTAAAACTGCAATAGGATAAATGTTTTCACTCAAAAGTCTATAGATTAAATATTGCTCGTGTTGTTCGTCCAGAATGCTTTGGATTTTATGAAATACTTCAGTGAATTTTGATTTTATTGAATCAATTGCAATTTTTTCATCTGTACTTGCTTTTCCACTATACCATTTATTTTCTTCTATTGTTTTAGTTGAATAACTGCCTGGAATTAGTTTGTCGAATCTTTTGCTTGTAAGATATTCAAAATATTTCGCAATTCCTTTATTACCTTGAAAAAATGCATTTTGTGGGATGTTATTATTTAATATTAAATTTTGAGCTTCCCATGCAACAGTTTCTATGGTTTTTTGGAATTCTTTTATTTTTCGAATAATTATACTTCTGATTTTTTGAAAATCTTCAGGAGTAAGCTCTTTTAATTTGTCAATATATTTATAACTGTCTTCATTAATAAGAGTTAAAGCAAATTTTTGAAGGTCATTTTCAATATGCCAACTTTTATCATCTTCGGTTTTGGATTCAATAAATTCGACTAAAGTTTGAGTTAATTTTTCATCGCTTCCAACTTTTGATATTAAAAGGTCTATTGATTGAGAAATTAATTTATTAGCATCAAGCTCCACATCAAAATTTAAAGGAATTTTTAAATCATAGGAAAAGGTACGAATGATTTTATGAACAAAGCTGTCAATAGTAGAAATTGCAAAATCGGAATAATTATGTAAAATTAATTCTAAAACTTTTCCTGCTCTTTCTGAAATTACTGATTCGTCGAGTCCTGTTTCAGTAATTAAATTAGGAAGAAGGTTGTTTACGACATCTGAATTTGGTATGTTGTTAGAAAGCCCTTTTAGGCTTGAAATAATCCTGTCTTTCATCTCATTTGCTGCTTTGTTTGTGAAAGTTATGGCAAGAATATTTCTGAAATTTCCGGGTTCGGAAAGCACTAATTTTAAGTATTCTTTTACAAGCGTAAAAGTTTTTCCTGAGCCTGCTGATGATTTATAAATTGTAAAACTCATTTTCAAATTTTAAAAAAATAAAATTAGGTTTTTTTTTGAAATTTAAAATTTATTATTCAGAAAATTATTTTTCAGGCAACTATTAAAAAAAAAATAATGTCTTATTTGTATTAAACTTGCATTATGAATTTAATATGCAAATAGGTGTTTATTATTATTAATAGAGCAAAATGTTAAAGACAAATCCCAAAAATAGTAATAAAAAATTTTCATTAATTATTTTCATTACAATTATAATATTTATTGTTACAGTTGCATCTTACATTGCTTATGTTCATAACAGAAATTTCAAAGAACAACTTGTCAATCAATGGAAAAATCAACTGTTGACCACTGCAAATATTTCATCCTTAAATATTGAAAATTTTATAAATAAATATTCCGAAAATCTAATCTATACTTCTCATAATCCTTCAGTAAAGAAAATATTATTACAAAATGACAGTATTGAAATTAAGTATTGTTGTTTGGAAAAACTGTACGAAATTCATAAAAAAGATGTTGATGCTATATTACTTTTAGATTCAAATTGCTGTATTATTAAAAGATTTCCTTTTTGGCAGGATGGTGTGAATAGAATTGGGCAGAAATGTCATGTTGAATTTTGTAAAGAAAATAAATTTCAAGCAAACAAAACTTATGTTAGTAATGTTTTTTCGAGCAAGCTCAATGAAAAAGCAATTACTATTTATTGTCCTGTTTATTTTCATAAAGATTTAATAGGATTAATACGCTGGATGATTAATGTGAAAACAATTTCAGATAAATTTATTAAGCCCGTTAAATTAAGCAAGGAAGGGTATATGTGGTGCATTGATAATTCAAATACAATTATTTCACATCCTGACGAAAATATAATAGGGCAGAGGGTTGATGATGTTTTAAAAAATAAAATTAATGATTTTAAAAATTACAAAATAAATAAAAACCAAAAAGAAACATTTGATTTTTTTAAAACACTTACAAAGGAAAAAAATGGTTTTGGTGAAAGCGTTGATTTTTTAAATGGTGAAAAAAGTCTTGCAGTTTTTAAAACTGTAAAAATTGGTAACAAATCATGGAAATTAATTATTAATATTCCGTACTCTGAAATAAATAAACCAATAATTGAAAATGCAAAAAAAACTTATAGTTTAGTTTTTATAATTATATTTTTTATACTGGTAATTAGTTTTTGGTTTTATTCGATTCAAAAAAAGAAAAATAAACTTGAATTTGAAACTAAACATTTGTTGGAAATTGCACAAGCATCAGAAAAATTAGAAGATGAACGTAATAAAAGATTTAATGCTGTTATTGACGGACAGGAAAAAGAAAGAAAAAGAATTTCACGTGAACTGCATGATGGTCTTGGGCAGATGTTGCTTGCCATAAAAGTAAAACTTGAGGATATTAATCTTACAAAAAAAAATAAAGCTCTTAATATTATTGATGATGTAAAAAATATTTCCTTAAAAACCATTGTTGAAATCAAAAGGATTTCGGATAATTTAACGCCCGGAATTCTTTATGAATTTGGAATTGTCACCTCTTTAAAAAAACTATGTGAAAATTTTACTAAAACCGATAGTGTGAAAATTGATTTTGTTAGCTATGGTGTTGATGACAAAATGGATGATAAAATAATAACATATATATACCGCATTGCCCAAGAAGCAATTAGTAATATTATTAAACATGCTGATGCAAGCGAAGTTAATGTTCAGCTTTTAGGAAACAAAAACCAATTAAATCTGGTGATTCATGATAATGGCAAAGGTTTTTTAATTGATGACAAAACTAAGTTCAAGGGAAACGGATTAAATAATATGAGAGAACGTGTATCAATTCTTAGTGGCGAAATTGACATTAATAGTATTATTAATCAAGGAACAGAAATTAAAATTAAAATTCCATTAAAAAAATTGTAGATTATGGAAAAAATTCGTGTTTTTTTAGTTGATGACCATAGAATATTTCGTGATGGAGTATTATCATTATTTGATGATGAAAAAGAAATTGAAATTGTTGATGTTGCTTCTGATGGTAAAGAAGCTCTTGAAAAATTAAAATTTATTAAAGCAGATGTTATTCTTCTTGATTTATCACTTAATGGAATTTCAGGGATTGAAGTCTTGAAAATTATTAATGAAAATTATATCAAAACAAATGTGTTGGTTCTTTCGATGCACACAGAAGAAGAATTTGTTTTTAAAGCAATTTCTTCGGGAGCAAAGGGATATTTGCCTAAAGAAAATACAAATAAACAGGAACTAATGACTGCTATTCGTTTAGTTTCAAAAGGGGAGGAATATTATAGTGATTCAATTGAAAAAATCATGCAAAAATATTTTTTAAATAAAGCCAAGCATTATAAAGATGAAAATAATACTGACTTTAATTTATTGACAAAACGCGAAAAAGAAATATTAACTCTAATTGTTGAAGGTCTTAGCAATAAGGAAATTGCTAATAAACTTTTTGTTAATATTCGAACAGTTGAAACCCATAAAACAAATGTCATCAAAAAGCTTAAGTTGAAAAATGTAATTGAACTTGTTAAATATGCAATAAAAAATAGTTTAGTTGAAATATAAAAAAAACTAAGTGTTTTACGTAGAAAATTTTAGTGAAATTTACATTCGTAAAGAAATAAAAAATACTAATTTTGAATAATAATATTATTATTCAATATAAAAATTATAGATATGAATAGAAAATTGTTTTACAGAAAATGTTGTATTTTCTTTATGTTAGTTTTAATAAGCACTTTAAGTGTGTTTGCTCAAAAAAACACTATTAAAGCTTTTGTTTATGATAAAACAACGAGTGATCCAATAAGCAATGTTGAAGTCCTTATTCAACCAATAAACAAATGGGTTGTTACAAATTCAAAAGGTGTTTTTAATCTTACAGAACTTAAGGCTGGGAAATATTCTATGGAATTTAACCATGTTAGCTATATTACTCAATCTAACGATTATGAACTTAAAGATGGACCATGTTTAGTGCTAAAGATTAATTTGATTCCTAAAATGTATAATCTTGATGAATTTGTGATAAAAGGTTCGATGATTAAACGTGTTCCTTATATAAAAAATACGGTGCTTAGGGAAGAAATTGAGCAAAAAGCAGTAAGAGATATTGGAGATTATTTAAGAACAATTCCAAATGTTAGTGGAATCAGAAAAGGTGGTACAAACATTGACCCGGTTGTTCGTGGATTTAGATTTAGCCAGCTTAATATTCAGATTAACGGTGGGGTGAAAATTGAAGGTGGCTGCCCAAATAGAATGGACCCAACACTTTCGCATGTTGATATTGATGCAATTGAAGCAATTGAGGTAATCAAAGGACCCTACGCTTTACGTTACGGACCTTCTTTTGGTGGTGTAATAAACCTTCTAACTACAAATCCTAAACCTTATGATAAGTTTGAAATTCATTTAAAAGGAATAAAAGGATATGAAAGCAACTGGAATGGTACCAAAGAACGTCTTGCTGTTATGGGTGGAAATAAAAAGGTGTTTTTTGTTTTTGCAGGAAACAATGAAAATTATGGAAACTACACAGCAGGAAATGGTGAATTAATCAATTCAGAATTCAGAAAATTCAGCTATTCGGGTAAAATTGGTTTTGCTATAAAAGAAAATCATAAAATATTGTTTTCTTATGACGAATCTTATGGAAGAGATGTTTTGTTTGCTGCACTTCCTATGGATGAAAGAACTGATGACACAAAGTTGATGTCTTTTGATTACACAGCAAGAAAAATTTCAAAAACAATAAGTTCAATTGATGCTAAAATTTTTAACTCGGATGTTAATCATTTGATGGATAATAAAAATCGTTCGTTTTCCGATACTGTTGCTGCTACCTCTTATATCGAAGCCGACCAATTAGGATACAGAGCTGAAGTCGGATTGAATATTTTTAAAAAAGGACATTTATATATTGGAACAGATTTCTTGCAAACAAAAAAAGATGGCGAACGTCTTAAAAATATAATTGGACAGGACCCTGCAATGGGTAAAGTAAAAGTCAAAGCAGAAGATTTGTGGAATGACGCACTTATAGAAAATTATGGATTTTTTACAGAATTTAAAGATAAATTTGGAACATTTGAAATTGTAGCAGCTGTTAGGTTGGACTTAAATAAAGCTACTTCCGATACAATAAAATTAGTTGGAATGTCGATGACTCCTCCACCTCCGGTGCTTATTCTTAACGATTCAACAGATTCCGAATTTACGAACTTTAGTTTTAGTGTAGGAGCTACTAAAAAATTGACTGATAATTTTTCAGTAGGGCTTTCATTTGGACGTGGCGTTAGAAGTCCCGACATGATTGAAAGATTTATAATTTTACTTCCAATAGGTTATGATAAATATGATTATCTTGGAAATCCTCAGTTAGAACCTGAAACTAACAATGAAGTAGATTTAACATTTAACTATAATGATGATAATATTGGAGCTTTTGAACTTAATGGATTTTATTCAAAAGTAGATAATTTTATTACTGGAAGAATTCTTCCTAAGACAGTGCAGAAACCTTTAACTGCCGGTGTTATCGGTGTTAAAGAGTTTTATAATCAAGATAATGTTAATATTTGGGGATTTGAATTCGGATATAAAACTTCGCTGAATTATAAATTTGGAGCTAATGTTACTGCAGCCTATACAAATGCAACTGTATCAAAAATTACTAGACATATTTTTGATGCTAATGGAAATGCAACAGGAACAGAAGAACTCACAAACGACCCTCTATCTGAAATGCCTCCAATGGAAATTAATGCTAATATATTTTATAAATTATTTAGAGCTAAATTTATTCCTAATATTCATTTCCGTTATGTTACATCTCAAAAAAATGTTTCACAAGCATTTTATGAAAATGAAACGCCAAGTTTTACTCTCCTTGATTTTAATATGACATATAAATTTAACAGCATTTTAACTCTAACAGGCGGAATAAATAATATTTTAGATGAAGCATATTATGAGCATCTAAACAGAAGGGTGATAGGTTCATCTGTGAATATTTATGAGCCGGGAAGAGTGTTCTTTGTTAATCTAATTGTTAACATTTAATATTAATTTTTAAAAAATTATTACTATGAAAAAGATATTATTAATTATTGCAACAATTTTACTTTTTGCTTCTTGCACAAAAAATTATAATGATGCTTCTGTGATGTATTTTATTAAAGGTCTCGGTGAGCCTTATACAGTTATGTATTTGAATGAGTCGGGTAAAACTATTACAGAAAATATTAATCCAATGGGTAATTCAGATACTTTATGGACATATAATTTTACCGAAAAACAAGGAGACTTAGTTTATTTATATGTTAAGTATAAAGATGTTGACCCTGCCATGTCAACTTTTAAGGTTATGATAAAAGTTGATGATAAAATGTTTAAATATGCTGACAGCTATGATAAAGTACAAGTAGCTAACGGTGATACTTCATTCGTGATTCGTCGTTCAGGGACAGTTCCTTTTTAGTATCTTATCAATAATATTCGTGTATTATTTGATAGAAAATAACAAAAAACAAGCATCAAATTTCAAAACTTGTCCGTCTGGATAATTACCAAACGACAATATACGAAATTCCAAACTTGACTACCTGCTTAAGTCGTTTTTAAAAGGCAGGCTTGTTTGTATTTAATATCAGATTTGGTATTTTGTTTTTTTTGATAATTGGAATTTATTTGTAATTTGTCTTTTCCAGCTTGCCCGTTTGGGTTTATCTGGTTTCGTTTTTTTAGATATAGATTTCTTCAACTTTATAAGTATATCCTTCTTCTAAAGATTCTTTATTGTTTTTCAATGCGGTGATATATTGTCCGCAATTGCTTCCTATTTTATTTTCTTCCAAATCGCCTATGCTAAGAATAACTTCATAGCCGGCTTTTTTTAGATTATCAATAACAGCATAATTATTAATTTCGGGTTTAATCAAGGAATTGATTTTATTCTCTATTGCTTTAAAAGTTGGATTTACAGGAGTTATTTTTATAAGAAAAACATCAGGATTGAAATACTTTTTCAAAACGTTTATATCCATAATATTTTCTTCGCTTAGAGCAAAATTGAGAGTGATTTTTTTGCTGTCTTTTTTGCAAAATCTGTTGCCGAACTCCGCAATTTTTTCAAAATCCCATTTTTTTATTGGAACCAATTTATCTCTTTGTTCTTTATCTGTACTATGCAAAGAAAATTGGAGTTGAAAACTGTTATTATAATAACGCTTTTTAATTTCTAAAAGCTCTTCGAAAAAATTATCTGTTCCTGTAGGTGCAACAGAAGACAATGAAGGTATGAAATTTTCAAAGGAATATTTTTGTGGAATATTATTCAAAACTCTAAGAACATTTTTGTTGAACGAAGGTTCACCCATGCGTGAAAATTGAATTTTGAATTTTTTCGAGTTCACAATTTTATCGGAAAATCTTTGTTTTATCAAAAAATCAATTTGAAACATTATTTCCTCATAAGATAAAATTCCTTTATAATTTCCACCGGCATCACAAAATAAACAATTCACCGGACAGCCATACAAAGTAGAAATTATCAACACCCATTTATCACTGATGTTTAGAGGGGGTTGGACAGATTCAACAAATTCAAATAATTTCCCATCACTGTTTTCGCCAATATAAACATTTGCAATCTTGTTTTCTTCTATTCTGCTAATTACTTTCATCCCGTTTATTCTAGTATTCTAACGTTTTAAATTTAAATGTTTTCTTTAATTGCCATTGCTGCTTTAATGCCTTCCCCAATTGCTATGGATGCTTGTCGTGCTATTCCGTTTGCAACATCACCAATTATGAAAAGCTTGTGATTGTTAGTTAAATAGTTTAATTCTTCTTTGATAGAGTTTTGTAAAAAATTCAATTCCGGTTCTCTTCCGACGGCAAAAATAATATAATCAGTCAGATAATTTTCAAAAGAATTTTTATGTTGAAAAATAGTTTTTATTTTTATATCAGAATCCTGAAGAGAATCTAAAATCCTATTATATAAAATTTTAATATTATCATTGTTTTCACACAAATCAAACAAAACAGGATTGCATTTATTTTTCTCACTTTTGTTAAAAATTATTACTTTATTATTTTTTGCAAGACTTAGTGCATAATCAAATGCTGCATCACCGGCTCCAATTATTCCAATGATTTTATTTTTACAATTTTTAATTTTATAAACCTCATATAATATTTTGTCGGAAGAATAATTTTTTAAAGTTTTTGGTTTTGTTCCGGAAGCAATAATTGCAATTTTGCATTCAAATATTTTTGTTTTTGTATTAATAATAAATTTTTTGTCAATATATTCAAGATTGGTTACTTCATCATACAAAACATTAATTCCGAAATTTTTACAATGCTGTTGTGTGAGTTTTATTAGTTCTTCTCCCTGAATTCCTTCAGGAAAACCCAAATAATTTTCAACTTTATAAGCGTTTTTTAAAAGACCTCCCAAAGTGTTTTTTTCAATTATTAATGAATTGATATTATATCTTTTCAGTTGAATAGCAGAAGCAATTCCAGCAGGACCACCGCCAATTATGATTATGTCTTTTTTAAGAATCATTTTTTAAATAAATTTATTAAAACTTCTAAATATTAATCAGATTAATTAACTCCTTGCTTAAAATAGGAGGGGAAAAACCAAAGGCTAAATTTCTGATTGTTGAAAGATGAAAATCATAATTGTAAGTAGCAGTTGCATCAATTGGAAGAAAGGTTTTGAATCCTCTTACAAAAGCAGCTCTAACTGTTGTTTCACAGCAGAGATTTGTCATAACTCCACAAATAATTATTTGAGTTTTGTTTAATTCGATTAATGTTTTTTCAAGTTCAGTTTTATGAAATGAATCGTATTGAGATTTTTTTATTAATAAAGAATTTTTAATATAAATTTCTTCATTGATTTTGCTTAAAGGATTACTTTCTGTGATAATATCATTCCACCAAGAATTCATCATTCCTGCATTTTGTTTATTATTGATATGTTGAGTAAAAATTATAGGAATATTAAATTTTATGCTTGTGTTTATCAATAATTTTATATTTGGAATTATGGCTTTGACAGATGGAATATAAGCATGAGATTCCGGTTCAATAAAATAATTTTGCATATCGGTTACAAGCAAAACGGCATTATCTTTATCAAATGATAATGATTTTTTTTGGTGCGAATTTTTTTGAACTATATTTTTAATTTCTGATGCTTTTTCTAAAATATTGTTCGGGTTAAAGTATTGTTCTTTCATAAAAAAAATAATTCAAATTATCATCAAAACGACATAATTTTTTTCATGCAAATATACACAAAAGCATGAAAAAAATAATACGGAGTTTCCCTCTGACCTTTGAAAATCATTTTTTTTTAGAGGAAATAGATAAACAATAATAAATATTGAAAATTATTAAACAGATAACTTATTGTTTACTTTAAAAGATTGGTACTACTGCGAATTTAGTGTAAATCACAAAATACAAATCCCAAAAGACAAAACTTGTCCGTCAGGATAATTTTCAATTTATCATCCCGATAAGTATCGGGACAATTTCCAAAACTATTTACATATTAAAAAACCGATATGTAAATATTAAGAATGAAACCAAAACACTTTAAAATAATAAATATTAAGTTATTGTGTTAATTTAGCATTTTTGTTGTTTGAGTTTTTTAAACATTGGAATTTGGGTTTTATTTGCTATTTGTTTTTTGCTATTTGGAATTTATTGAATATTAAAATATTTTCACTTCCACTAAAATAACAGTAGAACCAAAAAATTTAATAAATAATTTTCTTCAGGCAACTTTTTATGTATTATTTTTGTCTAATAAACATTAATAAGAATCAATCTTAATAAAAATTATAAATCTAAAAAATATGAATAAGTTATTCAAGCTATTGCTATTAACTTTATTCTCGGTAATTTTAATAGCTTTTTATTCCTGTAAAAAGGATGAACCAAAACCAGATAATAGTCCCAGCGAAAAATCCGGAAAATTTATATTTAAGTTCAATCATGTAATAGATGGACAAAATATCGAATATGACAATATTAAATATGTAAACGAAGCCGGCAATCATTATGGAGTTAATGTTATCCAATATTTTGTTACAGATGTTACTTTGCACAAATCAGGCGGAACATCAATGATGATAGACGATTGGACCGACTTTGCTTATGTTGATACAGATATTCCTACAACATTAACCTGGGAAGTTTTTGACCCCATCCCAATTGGAATTTATGATTCAATAACATTTACCTTAGGTTTTAACGAAGTGAAAAATCAATCGTTTATGTTTGTAAATCCTCCTGAAGTTAATATGGTTTGGCCGGAATATCTTGGTGGTGGTTATCATTATTTAAAAATTAACACAAAATGGATTGACACAACTAATGTTGCAAGAGGTTGTGCATGGCATCTCGGTATTGGACAAACTTATGATTCTTTGAATGTTGTTAACGGTTTTATTCAAAATTATTTCAATATCAGTTTACCTAATTCAGCTTTTGAAATAACAGAAGATGATACAAAAGAAATTCAAATAGTTATGAATGTTGAAAATTGGTTTAAAAATCCTAA
>CAYLPA010000041.1:0-18247 GCA_964385385.1 uncultured Saprospiraceae bacterium
TATTAATTTTTTTATTGATGCAGTTATTCATCTATGTTTTTTTGACTCTTGATTTGTAGGGGACTTCTAATAATTCCTTTCTTTCAAGAAACAAATATAATGAATAAGATGTTAGGCACAAATTTTTCTTAATAGCCTAAGCTATTTAGAAAAATTTTAACGAAGCAGATTATTTATAATATTTGTTCCTATAGGGTTTTCAGAGATTTCCATATATTTCTTCAAATTTTCTCACATTATCTCATTAGTGCTTCAAAAATTTTCATCGTCTATGAAAATCTCTGAAAATCTTGATGCGAAGTAATTATTAGAAGTCCCCTATATTAATTACCAATCCTAATTAGCTTTTAATATATATATACGAAAAACAAAAATACATATTGTGATTAAGAAAATGAAATTTTAAAAAACTTTAAAATCAAAATTTTAAAATTAGACTAATATTACTAAGAAAACATTAGATAATAAACCAAAGCACCGGCAAAATAACCTGATAATGCAAGTAAACTGATTCTTTTCATATACCATATAAAATCAATTTTTTCCATTCCCATTGCAGCAACTCCGGCAGCAGAACCAATGATTAAAATACTTCCACCCGTACCTGCACAATAAGCAAGGAACTGCCAAAACTGACCATCCTGAACATACATAGCCGCTGTTCCGACAGAACCAGCAGGGGCAACATCGTACATTCCCATGGCACCAGCAACAAGTGGCACATTATCAACAATTGAAGAAAGAAGCCCAATTGCAAGGTCGATAATATAAATATTTTGATGGGTAACATCATCAAGCCAGCCTGCTAATAAGGTAAGATGTCCGGCAGATTGTAAACTTGCAACTGCCAAAAGAATTCCTAAAAAGAATAAAACTGTTGGAACGTCAACTCTTGTTAAAATTCCAACAACAGTTAACTTAGTATCAGTTTCTTTATGTCGAGTTTTATGTAGGATTTCTGTAACAAGCCAAAGCAATCCAAGACCGAATAACATTCCTAAATATGGAGGAAGATGAGTTACAGTTTTGAATACAGGAACAAATAATAATGAACTAACTCCTTGAATTAAAATCCATGTACTAACTCGTTTAGAAATTTGAGGACTATCTTCTTCATTTTCTACTGCTGGTCTGGTAACGTCATGTCCTTTCATTGTGAATGATAAAATTGTTAGTGGGACTATCATAGTAACTAAACTTGGTAGGAAAACATCTACGATAATAGGTCCTGTAGTTACATAACCTTTTATCCATAACATGATGGTTGTTACATCACCAATTGGCGACCATGCACCACCTGCATTAGCAGCAAGAATTATCATACTGGCAACAAACCAACGGTCTTTTTTATCTTCTATAAGCTTTCTAAGAAGAGCAACCATAACAATTGTTGTAGTTAGATTGTCTAAAGCTGCAGACATAAAGAAAGTTATAAAACTTAAAATCCATAAAAGTTTAACTTTATTTGTAGTTTTAATTTTGTCAGTAATAATTTTAAACCCCTGATGCTGGTCAATAATTTCGACTATCGTCATTGCTCCTAAAAGGAAGAATAATATTTCGCTAATTTCACCCAAATGCATTAATAACTGATTATGTACAACATAATCAATAAAATTTCCACCGGGATGATGATGCAAATATTCACTCCAGTGCACATTAACAGTTCCTGAGAAATTCTTAAAAACTTCGAGAATGTTTTCACCCGAAAGAACGAAAACAGTCCATGTTAAAACTCCTATTAACAAAGCCGGGACAGCCTTGTCAACTTTCAACGGATGTTCAAGAGCTATAGCGAGATAACCCAGAACAAAAATAACTATCATTAATATAAACATATTCTATAATTTTTTTAATAATCGGCAAAATTATAAAAGCTTTCTATATAAAAAAATTAAGTATTTGTTTTTTTTAGAAAATAATAATCCATTTTTAATTTTATATATATGTATATAATTAAATATTTTTATTAATTTTATTTTTTAATAACCAAATTATTTATTATGCATTTAGATGTTTTAGACCTTATCACGTTGTTAGTAATAATGGCAGCGTTTTTTCTATTGATAAATGTTAGGTATATAAAATTACCTTCAACAATAGGATTAATGATTTTAGCTTTATGTCTATCCTTGTTTGTTATTCTTGGAGAGTATGTTTTTAGCACATTAAACAGTTTGGCTCATAGCATTATGTCGGATTATCAATTTTCGGATGTCCTTTTTAAAGTCATGCTTAGCTTTTTGTTATTTGCCGGAGCATTAGAGGTAGATTTAAAAAAACTCGGAGAAGAGAAATGGCCAATATTAATTCTTGCTACGGTTGGAGTGCTAATTTCTACTTTTGTTGTTGCTACTGTGATGTATTATCTTTTACCATTAGTTAGCATCAACTTAGAGTATATTTATTGTTTGCTATTTGGTGCTTTAATTTCTCCGACAGATCCAATTTCTGTTCTTGCCGTGGTGAAAAAAACTAAAGTTTCAAAAAATCTTGAAATGCAAATTGCGGGGGAATCTCTTTTTAATGATGGTATTGGTGTTGTTGTATTTTTAACAATACTTCATGTTGCAAATGTTGGTGTTGAGCATTTTCAACCGGCAAATGCAATATTATTGTTCGGACAAGAAGTTATTGGAGGAATTGTTTTAGGATTGGTAATTGGTTTTGTTGGATTTAAACTTCTTGATATAATTGAAAATGAACATACCGAAATTGAAGTTTTAGTTACATTATCAATGGTTATGGGAGGAGCAACAGTTGCAGAATTACTTCATGTTTCGGGACCTTTAGCAATGGTTACCATGGGAATTATTGTTGGACGTGAAGGTAGAAGCGAAGAACTTGCAAACGTTACCGGTGAATATGTTTATAAATTCTGGCATTTGATTGATGAAGCATTGAATGCAATTCTTTTTATTCTTATTGGATTACAAATTATTGTTATTTCATGGAAATTAGATTTCTTCATTGCTGCAGGAATTGCAATTGTTATTGTTTTAGTTTCCCGCTTTATAGGAGTTGGATTGCCGATATCTTGTATGAGAATTTTTAAAAGAATCCCCAAGTTAACAGTTAGAATACTTACGTGGAGTGGTTTGCGTGGTGGTATTTCCGTGGCGCTTGCTCTTTCACTCTATGATTTAGCAGGTGATAAAGTAGAAAATCATTATTTAAATTTGATTATAGCAATGACTTATGCAGTTGTGCTATTTTCAATTATTGTACAAGGATTGACTGTTGGTAAACTTTTCAAAAAATTTGATGATAAAAAATATTGGCGTAAGAAGAGAAAGTAATTTCTCCCTTTAATACAAATAATTTTATTTCAAATTATCATTAAAATATTGCTCAATTTTTTTCCAGAGATGAAGTCTGTCCATTCCTCCAACATTATGTCCGTGACCGGGATAAACAAAGTAATCAACAAGTTTGTCTTCATCAACACATTTTTTAATAAAAGAAAGGCTATTCTGCCAAACAACTGTTGGGTCCATAGTTCCGTGAATAATTAACAATCTACCTTCAAAGTCTTTAACATAGTTAAGTAGGCAAGCATTTTTATATCCTTCAGGATTATCCTGAGGAGTGTCCATATAACGTTCTCCATACATTATTTCATACCATTTCCAATCTATAACAGGTCCACCTGCACATCCTGCTTTAAAAACTCCCGGATTTTTCAACATTAGCGAAATAGTCATAAAACCACCATAGCTCCAGCCATCAACTCCAATTCTGTCAACATCAACATAATCGAGAGATTTTAAATAATTGATGCCTTGCATTTGGTCTTCAAGTTCGAGAGTTCCAAGATTTCGAAAAATAGAATTTTCAAATTCAAATCCACGATTTGCAGAGCCACGATTGTCAAGAGTCCAGATTAAATAACCTTGTTGAGCCATATAATTTAGCCATAGTCCTGCTCCTCCAAGCCATGAATTTTTTACTAACTGAGCATGTGGTCCACCATAAACATAAACCAAAACAGGATATTTTTTCTTAGGGTCAAAATTTATTGGTTTTATCATTCTACAATAAAGGTCGGTGCTGTCTTTTGCTTTAATAGTTAATATTTCTGTTTTTCCTAAATTGTAGTCTGACAAAGGATTTTTATTCTCCTGAAGTGTTTGAATTTTTTTCCCTTTATTTGATAGCATTAAATATTCTTTGGCAACGGTAGTGCTGTTGTAAATATCAATAATATATTTTTTGTTTTTACTCGGTAAAACATAGTGAGTGCCGGATTCATTAGTGATTTTAAATATTTCCCCTGTTGATAAATTAGCAGAGCATAAATGTCTTTCAATCGGACTTTCAATTGTTGACATAAAATAGATGTTTTGGTCATCTTTGTCAAAACCGAGAAAATCTGTAACAAGCCAGTTTCCTTTTGTAATTTGTTTTATTAATTTACCATCAGTATTATATAAATATAAATGATTCCAGCCATCTCTTTCGCTATACCATAAGAATTTATCAGGATTTGATGTAAGGAATATAGGACCATGTTCAGGTTCTACATATTTTGTGTGTGTTTCTTCAAAAAGAGTTTTTATAAAATCACCTGTTGCAGCATCATAAACATTTAGCTTCATATGATTTTGGTCACGATTTAGAACGGCAATATAAATTTGCTTTTCATTAGGGCTCCATGTAACATTTGTCAGATATTGTTCTTTTGGTTCGCCGGTTTTAAGAAATATGGTCTTCTTTGTTTGCGGATTGAAAATACCAACAGTAACTTCTTCGCTGGTTTCTCCAGCCATTGGATATTTTGTGTTTTCCAGAGTCGAAATTCTTGTTTCAATATTTACTAAAGGATAATCTGTTATCATTGATTCGTCTTTTCTGTAGAAAGCGAGAAGATTTCCTTTTGGCGACCAGAATATTCCATCTTCTATTCCAAATTCGGAACGGTGAACGGTTTGACCGTTTTTAATTCCTGTGTTTTCGTCATTTGTAACAGCAATTTCTTCTTTGTTTATTGCAACAAATAAATTGTTATCTTTGGTATAAGCTACATGATAAGTTTTGTTGGCAATTTCTAATCCTTCTGCGTTTTCGTCATATTTGTTTACGATGTTCAGATTTTTTGAGTCAATATTATAAATGAATAAACTGTAATCATATTTGAATAAAAATTCATTGTCATTAATCCATTTAATTCTTGGAAACCTTTTTAATGCTTTCAAATCGAAATTGACAATTTTAGAATTTAAATCTTCAAGTTTAAGGATGCTTTTTTCAGAAGAAGAGCTTGCCTTTTTTTTGTTTAAGCTATTCTTTTCGACATAAGTAAAATAATCTGTTTCACCCATCCATTGTAGTTGTTGTATTGAAGTAGAATAAATACTCCTGTTTTTCATTATGTCGTCAATTTTCAAAAGTTTATTCTGAGCAGTTCCTATTGGAACAATAAAAATGACTATTAATAAAATTAGGGCTAATGTGAATTTTTTCATTTTGATTTTTTTATAGAGATTAATAATTTTGATTTATTATGAGAAATTATGCACGGCATCGGAAATGCTCGTGATAAGAGAACCATCTTTTTCAATAGCATTTCCAACAACTATAACGTCGGCTCCGGCTTTGCAGCATTCTGTTGCAGTTTCGGGAGTTTTAATTCCGCCACCGATAATCAAAGGAATCGATGTGCTTTGTTTGACAATTGATATCATTGATGGAGAAATTGTTTTTTCGGAACCGCTGCCGCAGTCCATAAAAATTACTTTTAAACCAAGCATTTCTCCAGCCATGGCAGTACATGCAGCTATATCATCTTTATTATAAGGAATAGGAGCAGAATTGCTCATGTATGAAACAGATGAAGGACTTCCGCTGTCAATCAACATATAAGCAGTTGAGATAACTTCCAGATTGCTTAGTTTGATATAAGGAGCAGAAAAAACATGTCTTCCTATAAGCATCTCTGCATTGCGTCCTGAGATTAACGAAAGAAAAAGAATAGCGTCTGCTTTTGAACTTATCTGAAGTGTGTTGCCCGGAAAAAGAATAACAGGAATATCACTGTTATCTTTTAATAATTTTATGCAAATATCGAGACTGTTATTTGTTAGCAAACTACCTCCAACAAAAAAATAATCTACTTTGGCTTTATTAGAAATTTTGGTAATATTAATTATTTCATCCTGGCTGGGTTTATCAGGGTCAATCAAAACAACGAATTGTTTTTTTTCTTTTTGTTTTAATAAATTCTCGTAAATGCTCATTGAAATAAAATATTATACAATATTATGAAAAAAAATCGAGATGAGAAAATTACAAAATACTTTACAAAGAAAAATTCATGAATTTATATAAAAACTCACTGCTGGTAAATAAATCCTTTCGTGTACAAACTTGAATTGCAAATTATTTAATTGAGCTATTATTAAATCTTTTTAAAACGAAATAAGATTTTCTTTTCCTTATTGCTTTAATAATAAATAATTTATTAAATTTGTGTGATTGTATATTCATTATATCAAAATATAATGGAAATAAACAGAATTGCGTTTATGCAATTGTTATAGGCAATAAAGTAAATAAACAAATGAATAAATCTTTTTCAATTATTTTCACATTTATCATATTCACTATCTGTGCAAATGGGCAGGTGACTTCTAGGAAAGTTAAGAATTACATTTATGAATGTAATCTCAAAGCCTTGACTGAGCTTATTGAAGACGGATTTAACATTGATACAACTTTCAAAAATAATGAAACACTTTTACATTATGCAGCTTATGATGGTAATCTTAAAGTAATAAAACTTTTAGTAGATAATGGTGCCGATTTAAATATTCAAGATGAAAAATATAAAAAAACTCCTTTGCTTATTTCTACTTCATCTTATTTTCGAAATGACTCTATTTCAGAATATATAATAAATAATGGTGCAAATCTAAACATTGTTGGTCAGTATTGTTCAACAGCTTTAAGAAATACATTAGGTTTCAAAGATGGCGAACAAAACTTTAAAATTTTCAAATTACTAATTGATAAAGGTGTTGATACAGATTTAAATTGTGATGATTGTTGTAATCGAACTGTTTTTTTATGGTGTTGTGAAAGAGGAACTCCTGAAATGCTCAAATATCTTATTGCACAACAGGTCGACATCAATCAGGTTGATTGTAATGGTGAGAATGGTTTAATATTCGCTATATACGGTAAAAAAGTAGAAAATATTGATTTGCTTATTAAGGCTGGAATTGACAGTACTGATTTCCATTATGAAATTGAATTTGAAAGGTTTGATAACAATAAACTAAAGACAATAAAGTCTGGTGAAGACTTACAAATATATTTAAATAAAAAAGACACAACAATTGTACAACATGGTAAGTTAGTTTATTTAGACGATTCTTTATTGACTATTAACTTAACATCCGAATACTTTGAAGTTGAAAAAAAAGATTATACTTTTAATAAAAGTTATATGTTTGATTCTCAAAATAGAGTATCAATTCCAATTCAAACAATAGATTATCTAACTTATCAACCCAAAGGTAGTTCGCTTTTAAATTCAGTCAAAGCTTTAGCATTTGTTACAGCGGTACTAGTTGCACCATTAGCTTCTTATGATAAAAATGAACCATACAATTTTAACACTAAAAGATATAAGACCATTTTAGGATCATCAATAATTGTTGGATTAGTTATCATACCTTTTGACAGAGCAACTGGTTATGATAAAAAGATTAGAATAAAGCCTAGAACAAAAAAAAAAAATCATTAAAACGCATTTTATTAAGAACGTCAGACTGTGCATTAACTATACATAAAGTAGAGAGTATTCGGGTAGATGGTTAGAAAAGAATTGAAATATGGAATTCTCAGGGCTTGTAATTTGGTTATTGCACAGACTCACGTTACAACCAATTAAAAAACTATATTATATGAGAAATTTAACTTTACTTTTAGCAATTTTTCTAATTTCAAATTCATTAATAGGACAAACATTAGTTGACTCAACTAAGCGTTGGAGTACAATAATTCAAGGGCCTCCTTACCCTCCAGTACCGACAATATATACAGAAACGATAAAAATTGGACAGGATACAGTTATTGACTTGATATCCTATAAAAAAGTTCTACGCTCAACAGATGAATTTTTAACAAACTGGGATGTATATTGTTTTATTCGTGAAACTGTAGAGAAAGAAATTTATTTTCGCTCCGATACATCATTACAAGAATATCTATTGTATGACTTTGGATCAGAAGTAGGTGATACAATAACCGTTACGGGCATTGAAAGTTTTATGACTAACTGGAGTTTTGTTTCAAATACAATGTCTGTTGACTCAATTGACACAGTATATTTTGCAGAAGAATATCGTAAAAGAATAAATTTAAATGGGCGACAGTGGATAGAGGGTATTGGTTGTTTAACAGGGATTCTTCATAATCAATTTAATGTTGTTGGAGGGGATTTGTTTGAATTAATCTGTTATTCAGAGAACGATACATTAAAATATCAAAACTCAACATATTCTTCTTGTTACTATTCATCAACAGGTATTATAGAAATCGCAGAATCAGAAAAAATCATTGTATTTCCAAACCCTGTTACTGACAAAGCTATATTAAGAATAGTTGACAGCAATAATGAAAAGAAATTAATTGAAATATATGATAGTAAAGGTGTGAAAATTGTTTCAGAAAATATTGACAGAGAATTTGAAATTAATCGAGAGGACTATAGAGCCGGATTTTATTTGTATAGAGTTATAAATAATGGAGCGTTGATAGGTGTTGGGAAATTGATAATAGAATAACTGGTTGTAATAAAACCTATACCCAATAAGGGCTGAAATGGTAAATTGAAAGATAATGCAAGTAATGAAAATTGAATGAAAATTGAAACGGCAGAGCTTCGTAATCCCTTACTGGGCATAGCTAAACTGTTAAACCAAATCCAAATAATCCCAGTATAAGCATCAATCAAATTATTCCAAAATCAGCATTCTTCTGCTTTGAGTTCCAGATTTTGTTTTTAAGCTAAAGAAGTAAATTCCTGCATTGACTTTTTCGCCATTAAAATTCTTGCCATTCCAGTATATTGACTTTTCTCCTGCTGTTTCAAATATGTCAACAAGGACAGCTACTTTTTGACCGAGAAGATTATAAATACTTAAATCTACATTAGAATTTTCGGAAATAAAATATTTTATATTTGTTGAAGAATTAAAAGGATTGGGATAGTTTTGATATAGAATTGTAGATGATTTTTTAAGTGAATTTATCCCTAATGTACACCCGTTATTCGTTAATGCTTTAATGCAAAAATTAGCTGTGGAATCAGTGTTGTAAAGGTCTAACCAGCTCGACGCACTTTTATAAAAACTTTCGCCCGGATTTGCTGAGGAAGTTACTATAGTTTTTGCCGAAGAACCCAATAAAACAGGAATAGCAGAAGTTTTATCAATTGCATGGCCTCCATTTGACAGACTCAAATAAACATAAAAATCTTTGTTTGGAGTAAGACCAACCTGAGTATTCAAATCTATAGTATGAAATCCGCTATGATTAATAGAACCAGATTTTGTTGAAAGTGTATCAACTAATTGCCCACCAATAAATTTATCATAAATTTTAATAGTATAATTAACGCTATCTACCGAAGTGCAAAAGCTTACTGCTTCAAGAGTTTCTATTGTATTTGAAACAAAATAATTAAATGCTTCACTAATATTGGTTTTGGTGTCGCGCCATCCGTGATAGTCGTGATAATAGATATTATCATATTTTAAAGTGTCAACATTTTGAAAAGAAACGGCTCCCATTTCAGGATGTCTTCCACAATGTTTGTCATAATAGGAAATCCAGAAATATCCATCTAAGCCCCAGTTAACACCCCAGCTATTTTTACAAAGCCATGCACCCGGAAGAGGTGCCTGAGTTACTAATGAATCATTCCATCCAATTATTGCAACTGAATGATTTGGATCAGTAGGGTCGCTTGGTGGTTGATAATGACTTGAATCGCCAATAATAAATGAACCGTCATAACACATACAAGTAGCAAGAACCCCATAAGTCATTATTTTGCTTTTAACAACATCAATATTGCTGAGATTTTGTTTAACAGTAAACCATTCGATGTCATTTACATAATAATGCCGCCATCCTATACTATCGCGAGCAGGAGGATTTGTAAAACTTTGCCCGTCAATATCTCTTATTGCTCCTTCGTTACGAGAAAGATAAGCTTGAGTAACTCTGTAATCTCCGCCATAATGAACAGCAAGCCCGCTTCCTGAAGGTGGATTTATATCATCATTGTTATTGTCATTGAAACCATTCCACCAGTCAAGGTGATATTCTGCAAGGTTGGGTTCTCCTGTGTCTCCTGCTGCTATCCAGTTTCCTGTGATTAAAAGATTGCCTTCTATTGATGACATAGTCCCGTGTGTCCAGCAGGTGCCTAATGACTGGCTTTTTATTGAAGAAACATAATTTGTTCCGCTAACATTTCGTAAATCGTAAGTCGTTGGGATTTGAGCAGTGATAGACTGAATTGCAAAAGATAATAATATTAGTAAAAAAGTATTTTTCATCTGTCTTATTTTAAATTTTTGCCAAAATTATTAAATATTGTGTTAATTACAAATTAATATTCTGTGGCTAAACAGATGTAAGAGATGAATATTTGGAAAATTTAATATACAGTACAGGCAAGTGCAACAACACTGATTTTTATTTCAGGTATTTTATTAAGAGCATTAGCACATGCTTCAATGGTTGAACCTGTTGTTATCACGTCGTCAACCAAAAGAACTTTCTTGTTTTCCAATGAATGATTGTCCGAAATATCGAAAATTTCTTTTACATTTTCCCATCTTTTGAATTGCGATTTTTTTGTTTGTGTTTCTGATGCAACTTTTCGGAAAAGTGTATTAGTGTTAACATCAACTTGCATTGCTTTAGATAAACCTTCGGCAATTAGTAAGCTTTGGTTATAACCGCGCCTTTTCTGTTTCTTAAAATGTAAAGGAACCGGAATAATTGCGTCAATATCATTGAAAAGCTGTGATGTTTTTAAATCCATTCCATAAAGTTTTCCTATGGTTACTCCAATTTCTTTATGACCTTTATATTTTAACTGGTGAATCAAATGTTGCACTTTGCTTCCTTTGTTAAAATAATAATATGCTGCTACAGATTCCAATTTAATTTTCCCCCAAAACAATTTACTGACAGGATTGTCTTTTTCGAGATGAAAGTTTGTTTTCGGCAAATGAAAAAGGCAGGATGTGCAAATACATTCTTCGTATTTAAAAAGATTATTGCCGCAAGCCATGCAGATTTGCGGATAGATAAGAGATAAAAAATCATTAAAAATTGTCATAACATAATCTAATTCAGATTTACTAAATTATGAAAAATTTCTTAATGTTTAGAATTTATCCAAATTTACCATTTTTCGAAATGGATTTTATCAGAGTTGAATCTTTGTGGTTTTTCTATAGTTTCGGCAGGATATCCGATAGAAATAAGCGAAATAGGGAGAATATGTTCAGGAAGATTAAAATATTTAATTATACCCGACATTCGTTCTTCGCGTGGATGAACACCAAGCCAAACTGCTCCTAAACCATTAGCATGTGCTGCTAACAATATGTTTTGAGTTGCAGCAGAACAATTCTGAATAAGATAGCTATCCATGTTGTCAATGGTTTTATCACCGCAAACTAAAATTGCAAGAGTAGCATCTTTTAGCATTTTTCCATAAGGATGAACTTCGGATAATTCATCAAGGGCTGTTCTTTTTTGGACTACAACAAAATGCCATGGTTGAAGGTTTCGTGCCGATGGAGCATGCATTCCGGCCTCAATTAAAAGTTTTACAAGCTCATCCGGCACTTGCTGTTTTGTGTATTTTCTAATACTGCGGCGGAAAAAAATTGCTTCGTTAGCTTTCATTGAATTCTAAGTTTTGGGATTTGTTGAACAAAAATAAATATAATTTTTTATTATCCTTCAAACCCAATAACAAAACGTCATTGCGAAAGCGGAACGCCTGAAGCAATCCTTTGTTGTTTATTTCGGAACTTATTCAAAGAGATTGCTTCGTTTCACTCGCAATGACGGCTAAAATAACCCTCGTAGGGTTAATACTTGAAAAAATTTTATGGAATAAAATAAATCTTGCATCATGTTTTTGTAAATCACAAATTATTCATTTAAAAAAACAAAATCATGAAAACACTATCGGTCAAAAATCTGAAAATTACAAAAGAAATTTTCTCATTAAAAAACGGTTTATCAGGAATAATAATAATATTTCTGATTTTTATTTCTACATCAGCCTTTTATCAATCTCAAACAGGCACACTAAAGGTTAAAGTGTCGGATTACAAAACAGGGAAAGCTATTTCGTCAGCAATAGTTACAATCTCTAAAAACGGAACTAATATTAAAAGTATTAAAACTAATAGTCAGGGAGTAATTGTTTTTAATTCCATACCTGTTGGTTTATATTCTGTTAAAGTTTCAAAGTCAGCTTATGTTGCAGTAAGAAAATCAAATATCAAAGTAAAGGTTAATGATGTTACTTTGGTTGAATTTCTTTTAAAAGCTTCTAAAATAACTGTAAGGGAAGTAAAAAATGAAGTCGATGTAATAGATAAAAACCCTAGAATTCAAGCTGTTCAACTTTGCGAAAAGTCAAGCTCAAGAAAATATAAGAGGTCATATTCTGCGGCATGTGATAATGTTGGAAGTTATACTTTTTCAGGAAGTAACTCAGCTTACATTCCTTCTGATGTTAGCTATGTTAAACACAATACAGAATCCTATGATAAAATCAATGAAAACATTTTTAAAGAAGTAAAAAACAATCCACTTTCAACTTTTTCCATTGATGTTGACCGTGCTTCGTATTCAAACGTAAGAAGGTTTCTTAATCAAAATCAAAAGCCCTATAAAGATGCAGTGAGAATTGAAGAATTGATAAATTATTTTGACTATGATTATCCACAACCAAAAGGCGAAGAACCATTTTCTATAAGTCTTGAAACAGCTCAATGTCCATGGAACGAAAAACATGATATGGTTATGATAGGTTTGAAAGGGGAGGACATAAACGAAGAAGAAATTCCTGCGAGTAATCTTGTTTTTTTAATTGATGTTTCCGGTTCTATGGGCTCTCAAAACAAACTTCCATTATTAAAACAAGCATTCAAAATTTTAGTTGATAATCTCCGACCAAAAGATAAAGTTGCTATGGTTGTTTATGCCGGAGCTGCCGGAGTTGTTTTACCTTCAACTTCAGGAAATGAAAAAGCAAAAATAAAAGCAGCTCTTGACAGACTTCAATCCGGTGGTTCAACAGCTGGTGGAGCAGGTATTAAATTAGCATATAAAATTGCTAAAGAAAATTTTATAAAAGATGGAAACAACAGAGTGATTCTTGCTACTGATGGTGATTTCAATGTTGGCGAAAGCAGCAATTCCGCAATGGTAAATTTGATTGAAGCAAAAAGAGATGATGGTGTTTTTCTTTCAATTTTAGGTTTTGGAATGGGAAATTATAAAGACTCACGTATGGAACAAATTTCAAATGCCGGCAACGGAAACTATGTTTATATCGATAATATTCTTGAAGCTAAAAAGATTTTTGGAAAAGAACTTTGGGGAACGCTTTATACCATTGCAAAAGATGTGAAAATTCAGGTTGAGTTTAATCCAAACAAGGTAAAAGCCTACAGATTGATTGGCTACGAAAATCGTATTTTAAACAAAGAAGATTTTAATGATGATAAAAAAGATGCAGGCGATATTGGCTGCGGTCATACCGTTACAGCTTTATATGAAATTATCAGAGCCGATTCTGACGAAAAAGTTTCAGATGTTGACGAATTGGAATATCAAAAAGTGAAGACCACAGTAAGTTCTAACTTAATGACAGTAAAACTCAGGTATAAAAAACCTGATGAAAATGTAAGCAAATTGATTGTAAGAAGAGTAAAAGTTGGTGATATTAAGAAATCCAATATTTCGGATGATTTCAATTTTGCAGCGAGTGTTGCTGAATTCGGAATGCTTTTGCGAGATTCAAAACATAAAGAAAATTCTTCCTTTACTCAGGTTTTGAGAATGGCAAAACAATCAAAAGGAAATGATGAATACGGCTACAGAAGTGATTTTATTAAAATGGTTGAAACTGCTGAATTGTTGATGAAATAATACTGTGTCATTGAAATGAGTTTAGCGAATTTCAATGTTTACAATAGTAAATCTCGACAAAAATTTAAATACCAATTAATGTAACAGAAGGATATTTTAATTTTCGTCGGGATGATTGTTGAGTTTATTTATTTCTGAAAGGGCTGTCTTGGGAAAGGGCGGTCCTTTTTTTGTTTTGACGGTAAATTATAAGTTACGTGACAGATTGCGAATGATTTTCTGTTCGGATATGGACTTGGAAATTATGAGGAAAAACCCTTTAGCGTACCAAAGATGCAACCATGGAATTTATAAAATGTTATGCAGCGTTTTTAATCAATAAAAAATTCTTCTTTATTTTCAAAAATAATTTGTCCTATTGTTTTTATTCTTGATTTATCAATAATCATATTTAGCTCCTTTAACTTATAAATTACAGTCGTTTTAGTAACGTTAAACAATGTTGAAATTCTAGTAATTAGTTCACTGAAATCTCTAATATTTTGTATCTGATCGTCCACATATATTTTCCCTTTATGAAGGTTCATTGATTCCTGTATAATTAGCATTTGAGCTACAAGTGGAACTTTGGGTACAACTAAAGATGTTGCAAAATAATTAGCTTGCCATTCTATCCAATTCTTTGGATTTTTGAGATCATACTTATTCGTTCTGAAATTATATTCAGAATCTTCAAAAGAATCGTAAGAAGTTTGTCCAATAGATAACTTTTGATGAAGTATGAAATGACCTAATTCATGAGCCAATATAAATAATTCCCTATTTGTATCTCTTACAGAGTTGTTTATGAATATTTCTGTATTCAATATATCGCATGAACCAAGAATTTTTGATTCATTATCTTCATAAATAATATCAACTTCAAGTTTATCTCGTATATAGTCAAGCAACAATCTAACATTTAAAGGATGAGCATCTGAAAGTACAAGAGGGTTAATATGATTCAATTCTTTTTCAGCAATTTGCTCAATATCTATTTTTGATAATCTATCAATACCATAGCTTACATCTGAATCATTTGTATTTTCATGAAGTGTACTTAATATAGCTTTGTCAATAATCTTTTCGATAAGTTTCACACCTTCATCAATTAATTCAATATTGAAAGTTTTATCTATAAATGGTATCCTTAAAAGCTTTTTGTCTCTATTCGTTTTGTTTAATATGATTTTAAAGTCTTCAGCTGATTCACCAACGATGACCATCATTCCGATAGATTCAGCAATATTTAGTCCACCTTTTTGAAGAGGAGAATTTGAAATAAATATTCCTTTTGCGTTTACTCCACTAACTTGTTGAATTTTACTATGAAAATCTTCAATTTTGCTAACCGGAACTCTCTTTTTATAATCCTTACACTCTATGATATAAATTAGTAAATATCTTGAGGCTTCTGGAGGCCATACTTCAATTGTTAAGTCAAATTTTATGTGAGATTTTCGCTGATGAGAATAATATTTTTTTTGAGAAAATATCTTTAAGTGTTTACTCATATGACCAAGTTGTTCGTTCTCAATCACTTTTTTGATTATTCCTAGTGATTTTGATTCAAACTTATCGCCAATATTTGTCGTGTTAATTTTGGTCATTTACTATAAATCATTTAATAATTGTTTTTTCCTTTTCAATCTACTAAGGTTTCTTTTATTACTGATTTTAATTCTTTTATTTCTGGTTGTGATAGTCTTCCAATAATTTTAATTATTCGTTGTTTGTCAATAGTACGAATTTGGTCAATTACAATCCAACCGATTTTTATGTCATGTTTTACTTCAATTCTTGTTGGATATTTCCTAGAAGTTGTTGTCATTGGAGCAACTATAATTGTTCGAAGATATTTATTCATTTCGTCAGGTGAAATAATAACACATGGTCTAGTCTTTTTTATTTCACTCCCAATTGTTGGGTCAAGATTCACAAGAACAATTTTATATTGTTTTAAATCCATTCTTCCAAATTTTCATTTTCAAAAACGTCATTAAAAAGAAGTTGGTCATCACCATTTACATTCATTTTTTTAAATGCTGTTTCCCAACCTTTTCTTGGGCTTGAAATTGGTTTTAAAATAAAATATCCTTTTTCGAGTATAAGTTCAACTTTGTCTTTAATATTATATTTTTTAATCAAAGTTTTGCTAAGTCTGAATCCTTTTGAATTCCCTATTTGTATTATTGATAATTCCATAAGTTTTGTTATTAAATGTAATTACAAAGTTAATACAAAAATTTGAGTTTCAAAATTATTTTTGGTGAATTTTATTTTTTTAAATAATGGGTAATATTCTTAATAAAAAGCGTTGTTAATGATTTTTAATTTTTTGTTAGAGTGTTATTATTTGTTATTAATTCAATATGGTGAACTATTAGAACATGTATACAAAAATTTCAAAAATATGGATGACAATTATCACCAAATAACCGTACCATATTTTCTGAGTTCCTTTAATCGTAGTTATACCAGCCCATACTCCTATCAAGCCAAAAAGCATCCCAGTAACAAGAATCCAATCAGGAAACATGATAAGAAATAATGTACTTGTAAAATGATGTTCGTAGAAAAGTAATCCAAAACGATAGGTAAGAAAAGCAGAAACTGCAATTTGGATACAGCCATGTAAGACTTTGTGTTTTATAATTTGAATTAAAGTTTCCATAGTTTATTTAATACTCTACAACATTACTATAAACCTATTTCCGTTTATTCCCATTATAAAAGTCTTATAGCAAAAAGCTTAAAATCAAAAAATCAATGTTTTATATAATGTTCTAACAAATGTAATAATTTATATTTAATTGCAAGGCATTGGTTGATTAATTTTTTAATCTTTAAAAACTATGTTTAAATCCCAAATTAAGATTAACAGAAAATGGTTTTTTAAAACTTGACCATTGATAATCATCGTACCACTTGTATAAAAAGATTGTACCAAAATCTATATATATAAATTTATATTTCACGCCAAGTCCAAACATAATATGCTTTCTATTTCCTTTTAATTTATGTTCATTTAAATGACCTACTCTTAAAGCAAAACTTGTTTTATTCTTAAAAACAAACCTATTTTCAATTCCAATAATATGAAGGATTTCTCTTATCTCTTCTTCAAATCCTCCCGGAGCATCATAAAAAGATTGATACATGCCGGTAAATACAGAGCAATTCGGGTCTTTTCCTTGTTCAATAACATAATTTCCATCAGGTCCAATTAGAAACATACCATTACTGTCGTTTACAGAATATATTGGAGGTGTTGGGACCAAAAGTTTTTCCATTTGATATCCGATATCAAGATAATATGTTGTATTACTATTTAGTTTATTAACAAATGTCCACATAGTTCCTAATTTAAGTGAAATCGGCAAAAAATCACCAACTGTATCTGTATAGCTTATTTTATTTCCAACATTTAAAATAGAAATTCCAATGCTGTATTTCCAATATTTGTCATCATTATTTTTTATTTCGTTTTGATAATTCAAACCTAAATCACCAGCAAATCCTTTAGCTGTACCATCAATTCCGTTAAATGTTTTTCCACCTGTCAAAGCACTATGAAAGTATTTAATGCCAATTCCAAGGGATAAATTGGAAGTTATATTTCTGGCAAATCTTAAATTTGTGTATAATTCGTATGGTTTAGCAGAACCAATAGAATTGCCATTTCTATCTGTGAAATCAACATTTCCAATTGAAAAATAATTTAATGAAAAACCTATTGCTGTTTTCTGATTAAATGAATAATAAAATCCAATATCTCCAATCCATAAATCAGAGTTCATATGTCTTAGCCATGGTTTATAAGAAACTTTAAAGCCTGCTACTTTTTTATTTCTGGATAGTAGTGCTGGATTTTGCGTTAAACCGGATTCATAATAATCAGAAGATGCAACAACTCCTAAATCTCCAATTCCCATTGATTGTGCATTTGGATTTATTAATAAAAAAGGAACAGTGGTTGTTATTACATTCATATTATCAATGTTTTGGCTCAAGCAATAATTTGTTATTAGAATGGAAATAATAATAAGATAGATTTTTTTCATTG
>CAYLPA010000042.1:0-14399 GCA_964385385.1 uncultured Saprospiraceae bacterium
GGAATTTATTGAATATTAAAATATTTTCACTTCCACTAAAATAACAGTAGAACCACTTTTATTAATATTTTTTTCTTATTTTTGCTAAATAAAAAATTAAAAAAACAATAATTTTTGTATTTTGGATTATGCAACCTTATTAATAAAACAAATGTCTTTATAATAAAATAAAATAAAATTAAGTTCTAAAATATTTTTTTATAAAGCTTAAACTTATTAATATTGTGAACATAAACCAGAGAAATTGTTTAAAATATTAATTTTTTATAATATATTTTTTTAAAATTATTAACATTGATTTGTTAATATTTAAATTTTTTTTTTATTTTAGCACTTTCGTAGAGGTTGAAGTTAATTTAAATTGACGTATGAAACGACATATACTATTAATTTTATTTATAATATTCCTATTAACTGATAGCGTTCTGTTTGCACAACAAGAAGCTCAATTTAGTTTTAATATGTTTACAAACATGGCAATTAATCCGGGCTATGCAGGAAGCAAAGATGCTATTTGTCTTACCGGAATTGTCAGGCAGCAATGGGTTGGATTTACTGACCCTGACGGAAACAAAGCATCCCCACAAACGTATTTATTTGCTATTGACGGCGCAATTAATAAAATTAGAAGCGGTATAGGATTAAGTGTTTATCAAGACAAACTCGGTTTTGAAACCAATTTAGCAGTAAAACTTAATTACGCCTTAAGGTTGCAATTAGGACCCGGCAAATTAGGAATTGGAGCCCAAGTGTGCTTTAATAACAAATCAATTGATTTTAGTAAATTTAAGCCTAAAGACTCAGGCGACCCTTTATTAATGAGTCAAGGAATAGAGTCTGACATGCTTATAGATTTTGCATTTGGCTTATTTTATAAAATGCCGCAGGCATATTTCGGTTTATCAGCATCACAACTAGCTGAATCCGATTTTCAATCTTCAAGTCAATTAGCGCACCCAACATCAAAAAGGCATTACTATTTTATGGGTGGTTATCAGCATGATTTAACAGCTGAGTTTAAACTTAAACCATCATTATTGGTAAAGTCTGACCTTGCATCAACACAATACGACATAAATTGTCTCGTTGTATATAATAACAAGTTTTGGGGAGGCTTGAGTTATCGTCCTCAAGATGCAATAATTGTATTATTAGGCTTAGACTGGAAAAACTTTATCTTTGGATATGGCTATGATATAACTACTTCTGCAGTTGGTTCTGGAAATAGAAGTAGCGGAAGCCACGAAATTATACTTAATTATTGCTTTACAATAGAAATACCACATACTCCTAGCCGTCACAAAACTGTTAGGTTTTTATAAAGAAATATGAAACTTATTTGTATTTTTGAGCGTTAAAGTTGGTTAATATAAAATATTAATGATATGATTGCAAAAATAGTAAACCTTAAAAATTTGTTCTTATATACAGTCATTCTGGTTTTCCTCGGTAGCTGTGGAAATTCAGGAAACGGTCAGTTAATTGGAGTTCAAGACCGTGAAGACTGGTACCAACCAGACCCTTTCGGCATGTTATTTATTCCAATGGGAGCATATAATATGGGCGTTAGTGACCAGGATGTTCCTTATGCACAACTTGCCCAGTCGAAAACTGTTTCCGTTCAAGCATTTTACATGGATGAAACAGAAATCACAAACAACGAGTATCGTCAATTTGTATATTGGGTTCGAGATTCATTGGCTCATGTTCTTTTAGGAGATGCCGATGACCCTGATGTTCTCGGAGAACATTATATCTCTGATAGAAACGGTGACCCAATTGAATATGGTGATCAAATCCCATATTTTAGTATTAACTGGAGAGAAAGAATATACTGGGATGAAGAAGAAGTTCAGCTTATTCTTGAAGACCCTAACGACGGATTATTTCTTCCCGAACATGAAAGATTTTTTAGAAGAAAACAAATTGACTCAAGAAAATTAAATTTTGAATATTCATGGATTGACTTCAGAGAAGCAGCAAGCAAAGAACTTGAGGGCAATCTTTCTGATGGAACAGGAAGACACTACAGACCACAAGGATTAAAAGACAGATCTGTTTATATTAAAAAAGATATTATTAATGTTTATCCCGACACATTATCTTGGGTTCACGATTTTTCATATTCATTTAATGAACCAATGACACAAAATTATTTCTGGCATCCTGCTTATGATAATTATCCTGTCGTTGGTGTAAGTTGGAAACAAGCCAGAGCATTTTGTATTTGGAGAACAATATTAATTGACAGCTATTTGGAAGGAAGGGATGAATCCTATTGGAACGATTATCGTTTACCTACCGAAGCAGAATGGGAATGGGCAGCTCGTGGCGGATTAGATCTTAATCCTTACCCATGGGGAGGTCCTTATATTAGAAATAGTAACGGATGTTTCCTTGCTAATTATAAACCATTAAGAGGAAATTATATTGATGATGGAGGACTACACACAATAGTCGTTGCTCATTATGCTCCAAATGATTGGGGTTTATACGATATGGCAGGAAATGTTGCAGAATGGACAAGCGATGCTTTCAACGAATCAACTTATAATTTTTCACATGATTTAAACACACAATATTCTCATGAAACATCAGAAAACGACCATTACGTTTTAAAAAGAAAAGTTATCAGAGGTGGTTCATGGAAAGACATTGGATTTTATATAAGAACAGGCACGCGTTCTTACGAATATGAAGATACTGCTAAATGCTATATTGGATTCAGATGTGTTCAAACGTATCTTGGAAGAGCAAAAGGTGACGGACCTAATGCTTCAAATGTTTATCATTAAAAATTTGAATTTACACAAAATCAAATAAATAATTATTGGAAATAAAATTTATTATTAACACTTAAATTTATCTTTTATTATGGGAATAAACAGTTTAGTTAGAACCAAAGGTTTTAGAAATTTTATGGCAAAGCTTTACGGATGGGGTGCTTCAGTTGTTATACTTGGAGCATTATTTAAAATCAATCACTATCCAGGTGCCGAAGCAATGCTTATCATAGGATTAGGCACAGAATCACTTATTTTCTTTTTCTCAGCTTTTGAGCCCCCTCATGTTGAACCAGATTGGAGTTTAGTTTATCCTGAATTAGCAGGTATGTATACAAGTAAAACTGAGTTACAATTATCAACATCATCAACTCAAGAACTTGATGAAATGCTTGAGGAAGCCAAAATAGGACCTGAATTAATTGAGAGTTTAGGAAATGGTTTGCGGAGTCTCTCAGATACAACATCAAAACTCTCTAATGTTTCTAACGCATCAGCAGCTACAAATGATTACGTTGAAAACATTAAAACTGCTTCAATGTCTGCAACAGAACTTTCATCATCCTACAAAAAAACTGCAAGTGCTTTAATTAATGATATTTCAGCATCAGAAGAATATGCAAATAACATTAAACAAGCATCTAAATCTGCAAGTGAATTATCTGATTCATATATTCAAGCTTCTAAAACTGTTCAAAGCGAAGCTTCAGCTTCCGATGAATTTGTTAAAGGAATTAATTTAGCTACACAATCTGCCCAAAATCTTGCAGAAAAATATACACAATCTGCCGAATCTTTAACCAAATCAGCAGAATCTATTGACTTTTCAAATGTTGATGGTGAAGCTTATGCTAACCAATTGCAAAAAATCGCACAAAATCTTGCAGCTCTCAATACTGTTTATGAATCTCAATTAAAAGGTTCTAGCGAACAAGCTGAATCAACAGAAAAAATGAAGGAAGGAATGAATAAATTCCTTGATAATTTGAATGCATCAATAGAAAATACTGCAAAATATAAAGATGAAGCTGCTAATTTAGCCGAGAATGTTGCTGCTCTTAATAATGTTTATGGTAAAATGCTTAATGCTATGAACGTTACAAAATAATTTTTTAATATTTGAATGATTAACTTTAATAGAACTAATCTAAAAAAAACAAAAAAATAAATGGCTGGATATAAAGAAACCCCGCGTCAGAAAATGATCGGTATGATGTATTTGGTTCTTACTGCCCTTCTTGCTTTAAACGTATCAAAAGAAGTTCTTGATGCATTTGTTGTCGTTAATGAAGGTTTAGTAAAAACAAATCAAATATTAGAAGAACAAAATGCTTTACAATTTACGGAATTTGAAAACCAAAAAGCATTAAACGAAGAAAAAGTTTTACCATACTTTCTTAAAGCAGATAAAGCAAAAAACCTTTCTGGAGAATTGATAAGTTATATTAATGATTTAAAAAGACAAGTTATTGCCTACACAGAATTTGGTGACAAAGAAAAATATGTTGAAAAATATAAAGACCCTAAAACGAAAGAATATGTAACTGACAGCATTGTTAACATGCCTCTTGGTGTTTTACAACAAAAAAGTAGTTATGATAAGCCTATGATTATCTTACTTCCAAAATCTGAAAATGTAAAAAAAGGTGAAGCTCATGTTCTGAAAAACAAAATAATTAAATATAAAGAAGAAATGTTAAATCTTCTACCTGAAAAGGATAGAAAGAATATGAATTTAGGACTTTTAACTGAAGATGGTTATAATAAAGACCAAAAAAAGACAATGCCTTGGGAATACAACACCTTTTACCACATGGTTTTATATGGTGATATTGTATTACTTAATAAATTTATTACTGAAGTTTACAATGCAGAATCAGATATTGTTGCAAAATTATATAGCAACATCTCTGCACAAGACTTTAAATTTGACCAAATTGATGCTAAAGTTATTCCAAAATCCAATTTTGTAATTACAGGAGATAAGTATTCTGCCGACATTTTTGTTGCAGCATACAGTACAACTGAAACACCTGAAGTTTATATTAAAACCGGTGTTGACACTTTAAGAGTTGAAGATATTGGAACTGCTGAAAAAATCCCGGGAGAAAAGGGAGTGGTTAAATATCAAGTTGATGCAGGTGCAATGGGAGAAAAAAAATATGCAGGTATAATCAGATTAAGAAAACCCGGTTCAACTGAATTTGAAGACCATTTTTTCAAAAGTGATTATGTTGTTGCAAAACCGACTGCTGTTGTTTCACCTACAAAAATGAATGCTTTATACTTTGGTATTGAAAATCCTATTGAAATATCTGTTTCAGGATTTCCTGCTTCAAGAATTCATGCTAATATGTCAAATGGAACTTTAGGTAGAAAAGGTAATGGATGGATTGCAAAACCATCACAAGCTACAGGTATTTCCAAAATTTCAGTATCTGTTACCGATGATGACGGAAAGTCAAGAAGCATGGGAACAAAGGAATTTCGTTTAAAAAGAATTCCTGACCCTGTTGCTAAAATTGCTAATAAAATTGGAGGTACTATTAATAGACAAGTCTTAGCAAGTTCTGCAGGAATTGCTGCTGTTTATGAAGGTACATTATTTGATTTCAGAGCTACTGTTTTATCGTTCGTTTTATATTATAGAACTCCTACAGGATATCAAAATATTACAAACACTGGGAACAGATTTAATCCAAGAATGAAATCTCAATTAAATAAATTAAGAAGCGGACAAAAAGTAACATTTGAAAACATTAAAATCAGAAAACAAGATGGTAGCTCTAAAATAATATCTGATATTGTATTCAATATTAGATAATATTTATTTTTTGCTTACTTAGTTAAAGGAGGTAATATTATGAAAAAAATGAAAATTAGTTTTCTCGTTATTATTTTAAATCTTATATTTTTCACCCCTGTTTTTTCACAAGGTGGTTTAATAAATCCACCTAATCATGACCCTTATGAGCGTGAGCATAATTTTAAACATCAAATTTTAAATTATTCCCCGCTTAGAGAAGCTGATGTTATGTGGCAAAAACGTGTTTGGAGAACTATTGATTTAAGACAAAAAATTAATCATCCTTTTTACTATCCTACAGAACCTCAAAATGGTCGTGCAAGCTTTATGCATGTTTTATGGCAAGCTGTTATGCAAGGACAAGTTAAAGCCTATGTTTATGAAGATTATGATTCTGAATTTGATGAAATTGTTAGTCCCGACCAGATAAAACTTGATTTTGCAGACACAAGTTATGTCGCAATTATTGACCTTAATACAGGTCAACCTACAGGTTACGAAGATACTATTGTAATTCCTTTTGAACCTAAATCTGTTTTTAAACTTATTGTAAAAGAAGATTGGTTCATTGATAAACAAAGAAGTGTTATGGATGTTAGAATTAGTGGGATTGCTCCTATTACAATAGACACAAAAGGTAGAGATTTACCTATGTTTTGGGTTTATTTCCCGGAACTTCGAACTACAATAACAAAAAGTCCTGTCTATAATCGTTATAACGATACAAAAAGATTAACTTTTGATGACCTTTTCGCTAAACGTTTCTTCGATAGCTATGTTATTAAAGAAAGTAGTGTTTATGACAGATATATTGCCGAATATAAAATCGGACTTGATGCTCTGTTGGAAGCTGAGAAAATAAAGGAAGAAATCTTTATCAAAGAACACGATTTGTGGGAATTCTAAAAAATATTTATTTATATACAAAACTCTCCAAAAATTTTGGGGAGTTTTTTTTTGTTCTTAAGGGGACTTAAATCATTATCTTTGTCATTCAACTTATTTCTTCTAACATGTATTATGATTTTCTAAATACATCAATAACATATTTAAAAGGTGTCGGTCCGAAACGAGCTGAATTACTTAACAAAGAATTAAATATTTTTTCTTATAATGATTTGTTAAATTACTTCCCTTTTAGGTATGTTGATAAAAGCAAATTTCATAAAGTTAATGAAATAAAAAATGATTTAACTTACGTTCAACTAAAAGGGAAAATTTCAAATATTCAAATCATTGGTGAAGGAAGAGGAAAAAGAGCTGCTGCTTTTTTTAGTGACGAAACAGGCGAAATAGAACTTATTTGGTTTAAAGGAATAAAATGGCTTAAAGATAAATTCAAAACTAATGAAGAATATATTGTTTTCGGCAAACCATCTATTTTTAATAAAAATTTTAATATTGCTCATCCCGAAGTTGAAATTGTTTCGCATGAAAATCAAATATTAGGTGAAAAATTACAAGCATACTACAGCTCAACAGAAAAATTAAATTCCAGAGGATTAAACAGCAAAAACATCAGCAAATTAATAAAAAACCTTGTTGTATTATCAATTGAAAATCTCCCCGAAACTCTTTCTAAAGATATTATTAACAGATTAAATTTTATTTCGAGAGAAGAAGCAATAAAAAATATTCACTTTCCCGAAAATCCTGATTTATTAAAAAAAGCACAAACACGATTAATATTTGAAGAATTCTTTTTCATTCAACTTCAATTATTGAAATTGAAATTAATACGATTAGAAAAAATTAAAGGACATAAATTTTCTGTAGTAGGAAAAAAATTTAATGATTTTTACAGTAAAAAACTTCCTTTTAAATTAACCAATGCACAAAAAAAAGTAACAAAAGAAATTCGCAATGATATTGGCTCAGGCAAACAAATGAACCGTTTGTTGCAAGGAGATGTTGGCAGCGGAAAAACATTAGTCGCTTTAATGAGCATACTCATAGCTCTTGACAATAATTACCAGAGTTGTTTAATGGCTCCAACTGAAATTTTAGCTGTTCAACATTACGACACTATTACGAATATGCTCGATGGATTAGGTATTAGTATTAAACTTCTAACAGGTTCTACTAAAACTGCAAACCGAAAAATCATCCATGAGGAATTAGAAAACGGTGAATTGCAAATTTTAATCGGAACTCATGCCCTGATTGAAGATAAAGTTCAATTTAAAAATCTTGGCTTTGTTGTTATTGATGAACAACACAGGTTTGGTGTTGCTCAACGTGCAAAACTCTGGAGCAAAAATACTATTCCTCCCCACATTCTTGTAATGACTGCTACTCCAATCCCCAGAACTCTCTCTATGACTTTATATGGCGACCTTGACTTTTCTGTCATAGATGAATTGCCTCCCGGAAGAAAAGCAGTTAAGACTCTTCATTTCTTTGATTCAAAACGCTTGAAAGTTTTTAATTTCATTCGTCAGCAAATCAAAAAAGGGCAACAGGTTTTTATTGTTTATCCTTTAATTCAGGAATCAGAGAAACTTGATTTGAAAGACCTTCAGGACGGTTACGAAAGTATTGTCCGTGAATTTCCTCTTCCCGAATTTGCAATTAGCATTATGCACGGAAAAATGAAATCCGAAGCTAAAGAATACGAAATGAACAGGTTTGTAAAAAAAGAAACTAATATTATGGTTTCTACTACAGTGATTGAAGTTGGAATGGATGTACCTAATGCATCTGTTATGATAATTGAAAACGCCGAACGCTTTGGTTTGTCACAACTCCACCAGTTGAGAGGAAGAGTTGGAAGAGGTGCAGACCAATCTTATTGTATTTTAATGACTGATTATAAATTAACTTCTGAAGCAAAAAAAAGAATTCAAACCATGGTTAAAACAACCGACGGTTTTGAAATTGCAGAAGTTGACCTGAAATTACGTGGACCCGGCGATATGCAAGGCACACAACAAAGCGGATTGTTAAATTTTAAAATTGCTGATTTAATTAAAGATGAAAAAATTCTTAAATACTCCAGAAATCTTGCAATAGATATTTTAGCACAAGACCCAAATCTTGAAAAACCCGATAATATAAAGATTGCACAGCAATTAAAATTTTTGAAAAAGAATACAACTAATTGGGGAATGATTAGTTAGTGGCTCTAAGAAAACGTCAATAACTTCGTTAAGCTAATATTTAAAACCAGTCATTTACAAAAGTAAACTCCTGATTTTAAAATTTTCGCAAGCCTCGTTCTCGACGCTTTCTTAAAAGCCTCTCAAAAAACTTAGTTTTCTTAGAAGCACTAGTTAGAAACAGTGCTGATTTATATAAAAATTTATATTTACTTTTGTGCTTAAATTTTAATACCAATAATCTAAATGAAAATATCTTATAAGTGGTTAAAACAATATATTGATTTTGATTTTGAACCGGAAAAAATTTCTGAATTACTTACTGATTGTGGTTTGGAAGTTGAAGGATTAGAAAAATTTCAAAGCATTAAAGGCGGATTGCAAGGTATTGTGATTGGTGAAGTTAAAACTTGTAAAAAAATGCAAGATACCGACCATTTATCTTTAACATCAGTTGACATTGGAGAAGAAAATGCTTTGTCAATAGTTTGCGGAGCACCTAATGTTGCTGCAGGTCAAAAAGTTTTAGTAGCAACAGTTGGCACGACTCTCTATTCGGGTGAAGATTCTTTTAAGATAAAAAAAACAAAAATGCGGGGAGAAATTTCCGAAGGGATGATTTGTGCTGAAGACGAATTGGGTTTAGGAAGTTCACACCAAGGAATAATGGTTTTAGAATCATCTGCGAAGACCGGAACTCCTGCAGCAGAATTTTTCAATGTTGAAGAAGATTGGATTTTTGAAATTGGTTTAACTCCTAACCGTTCCGATGCTACATCTCATATTGGAGTTACCCGCGACCTTGTAGCAGTTATAAATACTTTTTATCCTGAAAAGAAAACAAAATTAAAAACTCCTTCAGTTGATAATTTTAAAATTGATAACAATCTCAAACATATTGAAGTTATTATTGACGATATTGAAGCATGTCCACGATATTCAGGAATTACAATTTCAGGAATCGAAGTAAAAGAATCTCCTGTTTGGTTGAAAAACAAACTAAATTCAGTTGGTTTACGCCCGATAAATAATATTGTTGACGCTACAAATTTTGTTTTAATGGAATGTGGTCAACCACTTCATCCTTTCGATACTGATGAAATTGAGGGCGATAAAGTGATTATTAGAAAAGCAAAAAAGGACACAAAATTTATTACTCTCGACGAAACAGAAAGAAATCTAACAGAAAACGATTTGATGATTTGCAACAGCAAAACAGAAATGTGTATTGCTGGCGTCTTTGGTGGAATTAATTCCGGCATAAGTAATAAAACAAAAAACATTTTTATTGAAAGTGCCTATTTTAGTCCCACAACAGTTCGCAAAACTTCAAAACATCACGGATTACAAACTGATGCGTCATTTAGATTTGAACGTGGTGCCGACCCTAACATCACGATTTACGCACTAAAGAGGGCTGCAATGCTTATTAAAGAATTGGCAGGCGGAAAAATTTCTTCCGAAATTGTTGATGTTTATCCCAAAGCAATTAACGATTGGGAAATTGATGTTCTTTATGAAAATATCGACAGATTAATCGGGAAAACCATTGAAAGAAAAACAATAAAAAACATTCTTGAATATTTAGAAATTAAAATTCTTGAAGAAAATAATGATGGATTAAAACTTTTGGTTCCTACTTTTAAGATCGACGTAAAACGCGAAGTTGATATAATTGAAGAAATATTAAGAATCTACGGTTATAATAACATTGAAATTAGTCAAAATCTAAAATCATCAATAAATTACATCGCCAAACCTGACAAGGATAAATTCCAAAATCAAATTGCAGATTTTTTAAGCAATAATGGTTTTGCTGAAACTATTAATAATTCCTTGACAAAATCGGAATATATTGAAAAAAACAATTTTTTAGACTCCACAAAAAATGTCAATATTTTAAATCCCCTCAGCAAAGATTTAAATATTATGCGACAAACACTCTTGTTCGGTGGTTTGGAGAATCTTATTCATAATATAAATCGCAAAAATTTTGACCTGAAACTTTATGAATTCGGGAAAAGCTATTGTTTCAATCCGGAACATAAATCCGAAAATGATGTTCTGTTGAAATTCAGCGAAAAAAATCATTTAGTTTTATTTTTAACAGGAAGAAAATATGTTGAAAGCTGGAATACAACTGACGATGAAGTTGATTTTTATTCTCTTAAATCTGTTGTTAATAATATTTTGAAATATGCAGGAATTAATATTTGCAAACTAAAAGCAGAGCAGGAATCTTCAGGTGTTTTTATTGATAACTTAAATTATTCTTTCAAAAAAAATAAATTAGTTGAGTTCGGTTTGATACAAAAAAGTATTTTAAAACAATTCAATATTAAACAAGCAGTTTATTATGCCGATTTCGATTGGGATTCATTAATTAATTTGAGTTCAAAAAATAAAATCGAATACAAAGAATTGCCAAAGTTCCCTGAAGTCAGAAGAGACCTGGCATTACTCATAGATGAAAATATATCATTTGAAAATATTGAAAAACTCGCTTATCAATATGAAAATAAATTCATCAAAAAAGTAAATCTTTTTGATATTTATGATGGTAGTAAAATTGAAGAAGGTAAAAAATCTTATGCTGTAAGTTTTGTTCTACAAGATGAAGAAAAAACTCTTACAGAAAAACTTATCGATAAAATTATGAATAAACTGATGACAGCTTTTAAAGACAAATTAGGAGCTGAAATCAGGTAGGAAAATCAATTTATTTCTCAAGAATCTTAATTTCAACACGTCGATTTTTTTGTTGTTCTTCTGCACTTGTTGCGTAAGGATAAACCATTTGGGTATTACTAAAACCTTTATATTTAAGTCGGGATTTATGTATTCCACGTTCAATAAGATAATCATAAACCGCTACTGCCCTGTTTTTTGATAATAAAAACAAAGAGTAAGAACTCTTTTGGCTTGGTGAATTATAAGGTTGATTTACATGCCCCTGTATCTCAATTTTTAAAGTAGGATTTTCTTTTAAAACCTTCAAAAGATTCCTTAAAACAGGATATGATGTGGGTAGAAAATTTGCTGTCCCACCATAAAAATACAAATTATCAATTAGGATTTTATTGCCTACTTCGATTTTGCTAAGTTTCGCTTTTATTGAAATTGTTCCTAATTCAGATTTAGTAATAATATTTTTATAATAACTAAAATAACCATCGGAAGTAATATTCAACACATAAGTTTTGTTTTTCCTTAGTTTCAAATAACAACTGCTGATGCTCTCTCTCTGAAAATATGTAGGAGCTTTTAGTTTTGATTTCCCTTCCGAAATATTAATATTTCCGTTAAGTAGTTCTCCTGTTTCTTTATCAATAATATTTATGTTTAGAACAATGTTTTCTTTAGAACTTATTTCTTCACAATTTCTATAATAAAAATTAATTGAGTGTCCCTTTCCATTTTCATAAACATTGTCAAGAACAAGATAATATGTTTCTCCTGACTTTACATCAATCGGAATGCTATAAGAATTTCCCAATCCAGAATTAACAAATTTTGTTGTTCCTTTATCTGAAAGACCGGTTTTGCTTTCCAGAGTTTTGTTATTTCTCGAAATATTGCTTCTTACTGGTAATATTTCCTTTGAACGCACTTGGGTGCAAAATTGTCCACCGGAATATTTAAAAAGAATAAAATCATAATCATCATCAGGAGAAATGGGAATAATATCAAAATACAACTCACAATCTTTGTCAACAGTAAACTTATACCATGTTGTGTTATGCTCTTTTTCAAAATAATAAATGCTATTTTTTTTATCTGAAATTTCCATTATTTTACCAAAACCTATTGGCGGATTTGTTGGTCCCCAAATAGTATCGCTCAATTCAATAGCATTTTCACAATCACAATTTTCGATTGAAATTTTATTGCTTTGCGAAAACACAAATTGAGAAAAAAGCAAAAAGATTAAAACGGATTTTATTAGTTTGTACATGAAAATTTATTTCAAATAAATTATTTTTTTTGTAATAACAAGCTTATCATCTAACTTTAAATTAACAAAATAATTTCCATTAGCTAAATTTATGGGCTGCCAATTTATTTCCTTTTGACCATCCCGATAGCTATCGGGATCGATTTCAATATTATCGACTAATTCTCCAACACTATTAAAAATTTCTATTGTTGCTTTATTTTTAATATTAAAATTAAAAACAAAATAATCATTGGAAGGATTAGGATAAATTGTTAAAAATTCTTCATCCTTTTGATAATTATTATTTATTCCGAGATGAGCTTCATCCCAAATAGCAAGAGAATATTCTCCTCTCCTAAGATTATCAACGATTAAATAGCCATAATTATTAGTTCCTGATTTAACAAAAGAAATTGGCTGCCATTCATCACCTGCATTCTGTCTGTAGAGAATTATTAAAGAATCTTTGGGATTTGACAACAAAACATTATCAAGATAATTGAACTTGCTGTATAAAAATTTTCCTTTAGCATTGAATCCTGCTGGAAATACTCCATCAATTTTCCAATATCTGTAATCAGAAAGTGTTAATCCTGTTATTGGTATTTTATGCAGGTCGGGAGCTACCCAATTATGTTCAACTCTAACAAAAGCAGAGTCTGTGATTTGCTGAACATCAATCATGAAATTTGTTGATTCAAAATTCAAAACACCTGTTGAATTAATGGTTTTATATTGGTCAGTTGTAGCATCAAGAGTTTTTTCATCTATGTCAAGCATCACAATTGTAGGTTGAAAAGGAATAACAAAACTTTGATTTCCTGTTTGCCCCGAGAACTGAATAATATCTTTATAAGTATTCCAACTATCATCCATAAAACAAACTTCAATTTTATTTGAGTTTGCCAGAATTGTTGTTCCTTTTAATTTTTGTTTAACATAAACTGTAGCAGTATATTCAGGGATAGAACTTGCAATAACAGAAAATGAGTCAACTGAAAAATGGGAAAAACCCGGGCGAAGTATCCATGCATCAAACCAATCATTCATATTAATTCCCGTATAATTTGTGATAAAATCACGCATCTGAATTGTTGAAACATCATCGAAAGCAAAATAATTCAAATAAGCTTTTACTGTCGTAAAAAATAAACTATCACCCAAATAACCTCTCAAGCTATGAACCATGCTTGCACCTTTATCATAAACTGTTGTTCCGTAAGTATATTGATGAGGAATACCGTAAACAGCGAGATAGCTACCATCACCTTGAGGAGTGTGAGCTTTCTGCAAAACTATTTCATGATTATCTCTTGCATAATTTTTATATGCCTGATCACCATAAATACCTTCCTTAAAAATTGATTCACAAAAAACTGCCCAACCTTCATTAATCCACATATCTTCGGCTGTTGCACAAGTGATAAGGTCCCCAAACCAATGATGTGATAACTCGTGAGCAAACAACCACTCATAAGTTAAATTTCCGTTAAACATATAAGAAGGAATCGCAATATTTGTAGCATGTTCCATTGCGCCCTTAACAGTGCTGACATACCCAACTCTGGGCCATCTGTAAGGACCAAAACGATTTTCGTAAACAGATAAGATGCTATTAAGATTTATTAGCGAAAGTCTTGCATTTGCAGTATCAAATTGAGGAACGTGCAGAAAAGTTGGAATCGCTCCGTTTATTCCCTGAAAGGTATCAACAACTGCTGAATAATTCGAAATAGCAACAGAAGACAAATATGTAGGAATTGTTTCTTCTAATT
>CAYLPA010000042.1:14499-18075 GCA_964385385.1 uncultured Saprospiraceae bacterium
TGCAAACAGCAATTTTATCATTTTTTACTTTTATATGAAAATCATAAGAAGCTCTGTCAACAAAATCATCAATACAAGGATACCAGACTCTGCCATAATTATGAGGATTTGCAACAAAAGCAACTCCCAAATTATATGCTAAAGAACTATCGCTTTTAAAATGAAAGCCACCCCAACCATAAGATTCAACAACAGGCTGACCATGATAATATACTCTAACAAAAATCGTATCATTAGGATTTATTGCACTTGTCAATGGAATTCCAAGCAAAGTATCGTTATAAGAGTAAGATGTTATTAAATTATTATTTATTAAAACTGAATCAATTGTTAACTCAAGCAAATCAAGTGAAATGTGAGAAATGTTTGAAAGAATTGGAGTAATTTGTAATTCAGTATATCCTTTAATTTCCTTTTTTGAAAGATATACAATATCAAGATTAATATCATAATGAAGAACATCTATTGAATCACTTATTAATAATTTTGTATCCTTTTGATAATTTTCTATATTTGATAATCCAAAAACAAAACCTACAACTAAAAAAGAAAAAAGAAACAGTAAAAAAAAAGTTTTAATTCTCATAAAAGATGTTTTAATTTTTAAAATATAAACTTCTGTAAAATTAAATAATTATTAATAATTTCGGGCTAAAAATAATTGAAGTTCGTTATCGCACAAAGATGGTTCGATTTTGGACAATATTAAAAATTAAGTTGTTAGTTTTCAATTATTAAAGTTCATTATTTCAAACATTTATACCAAATGGCATAATATTTATAAAGAAATAAGGTTTATCAATAAATTCAATTAACAAATGAAAAAATTACAAATTATATTAGTGCTGATATTTTTTTTAATATTTACAAACTTAAATGCACAAAAAGTTTGGACTTTACAGAATTGTATTGAGTATGCCCTTGATAATAATATTCAAATAAAACAACAAGCATTAAATGTTGATATAAATAAAGAAAATTTGATTCAAAACAAAGCATCACTTTTACCAAATTTAAATTTTAGTGGAACTCATGTTTATAACTATGGCAGCACAATTGACCGCTTCGCCGGAACTTTTACCACCGAAAATATTCGTTCAAATAATTTTTATATTCAAAGTCAGCTTACTCTTTTTAATGGGTTTCAATTGCTAAATTCTATCAAACAAAGTCAATTGGATTTGATGGCAAGCAAATATAATGTTGACAAAGCCAAAGATGATATTTCTCTTGCAATAACAACTGCTTATCTTCAAATTTTATACAATCTCGAACTGCTTGATATAGCCAGAGGACAATTAGATATTACTCGGCTGCAAGTTGAAAGAACAAAAAAATTGGTTGATGCAGGTACACTTACCAGAGGTGGACTTTTAACTATCGAAGCTCAGGCAGCAACAGAAGAACTGCAAATGGTTAATGCAGAAAATAATTTAAATTTATCGTATTTAACATTAACACAATTATTAGATCTTCCAACTCCAGATGGTTTTGAAATTGAGAAACCCGAACTTAAAATATCTAAAGAAAGTTCTTCAATTTTGCGACCCGACCAAATTTTTGCTTTTGCCGTTAATAATCAAGCTGACATTAAAAGTTCAGAAATCAGTGTAGAAAGTTCATTAAAGGGATTATCAATTGCAAAAGGAACAATAAGCCCATCATTGTCTATTAGCAGCTCCTATGGAACAGGTTATTCAGGAGCTAACGAAATAGGTACAAATCCTGTTACTAATGTAGTTCCAATTGGCTATACCTTAGGTGGAGATATGGTTTTCAGTGATTATCAAACATTTTCAACTTACGAAACAAAATCTTTTAATGAGCAATTGGACGATAACAGTAATTATTCTATAGGGTTTTATTTAACGATTCCTATTTTCAACAGATTACAAAGCAAAACTTCGATAGCAAAAGCCAGAATAAATGTAAAAAATGCAGAATATAATTTGCAGCTAACAAAAAATCAATTGAACAAAACTATTCAACAAGCACATGCCGATGCAATTGCAGCTTTAAACAAATATAATGCAACAATGAAATCAGTGGTTGCTCTTGAAGAATCTTTCAAATATACCGAGCAAAAATACAATGTCGGTTTGCTCAACTCACTTGAATATAATGACGCTAAAAATAAACTGGCACAGGCTAAATCGGAATTATTACAATCAAAATATGAATATGTTTTCAGAACAAAAGTTCTTGACTTTTATCAAGGAAAACCTTTATTATTAAATTAACATTGTTTGAATATCTATAATTATTCAGCACAAATAATCATATAAAAAAATGAAAAACAATAAGAAAAAAAAATTAACATGGATTATTGCTTCAATCGTTGTTATTGTTATAATTTTTCTCGCAGTTGCGAAGAAAAACAATTGGATAGGTGAAACAGATTCCATAAAAGTCAGCACCGAAATAGTTGAACTAAGAACCATTGTAGAAACTGTTTCTGCCAACGGCAAAATTCAACCCGAAGTTGAAGTAATTGTTAATCCTGATGCCTCCGGTGAAATTATTGAAATCTATGTGAAAGAAGGAGATGACGTTGAAGAAGGTGATTTGCTTGCAAAAATTAATCCCGACATTTATCAGTCGAATTTCGACAGAATGGCTGCTGCTCTTAACACTCAGAAAGCAAATCTTGCAAATTCTAAAGCAAGATTTTCACAAGTTAAAGCACAATTTATCAATTCCGAAGCATCATTCAAAAGAAGCAAAAAACTCTGGAATCAAAAAGTTATTTCCGATTCGGAATACGATGCTGCAAAAGCTTCTTATGATGTTGCAAAAGCCGAAGTTACTGCTGCAAAACAAAATATTATTGCTTCCGAATTTCAGGTAAAAAGTTCAGAAGCTGCCGTAAAAGAAGCTAGCGACAATCTTAGAAAAACTACTGTTTATGCCTCTATGAACGGAACTATTTCAAAACTTAGCAAAGAAAAAGGAGAACGAGTGGCTGGTGCATCTCAATTTTCGGCAGGAACAGAAATTCTGAGAATAGCAAATCTAAATGCAATGGAAGTTAATGTTAATGTTAGCGAAAATGATATTGTAAGGGTTAATGTAAACGATACAGCCATTATTGAAGTTGATGCTTTTCAGGATAGAAAATTCAAAGGCATTGTTACAGAAATTGCAAATTCAGCAGAAATATCCGGCATCAGCGCCGATCAGGTTACTAACTTTGCTGTTAAAATCAGAATTTTACAAAACTCTTATAAAGACCTGATACAAAAAGACAAACCTAATATTTCTCCTTTCCGTCCCGGAATGTCAGCTACCGTTGATATCCAGACCGAAACATCTTTTGACATACTTACAATTCCTATTCAAGCTGTTACTACAAGAAGCGATACAACCGGAGAAACTGAATATAAGGATGAAAAAAATAAAGATAAAGAAAAAAAGAAAGACGATAAAAAGAAAAAGATAACTGACGAAGAAAAAACTATAGAATATGTTTTTGCTTATGTTAAAGGAAAAACAAAAATGATTGAAGTTGAAACCGGAATTCAAAACGATAATTATATTCAAATTAAAAAAGGGCTGAAAGAAAACGATGAAATTATT
>CAYLPA010000043.1:0-11186 GCA_964385385.1 uncultured Saprospiraceae bacterium
ACAAAATATTCGAAAACGAAGAAATTAAAACTATGTTTACAGCCATCGGAGTTTCTATAGGCACCGAAGAAGACTCCAAAGAATTGAACATGGAAAAACTCCGTTATCATAAAATCATCATCATGACCGATGCCGACATTGACGGTAGCCATATCGCAACACTTATTCTTACTTTCTTCTTCCGTTATATGAAAAGTTTGATTGAACACGGTTATGTTTATATTGCCACTCCCCCACTCTATTTAATAAGAAAAGGAAAAGACCAAAAATATTGCTGGTCAGAAGAAGAACGTCAGGCAACAATAGATGAGATGTCAGTTGAAGGCTCTGATAAAGGAATTCATATTCAACGTTACAAAGGTTTAGGTGAAATGAACGCTGAACAACTCTGGACAACTACAATGGCTCCAGAATCAAGAATTCTACGCCAGGTAACTATTGATAATGCAGCAGAAGCCGACAGAGTGTTTTCAATGCTTATGGGCGACGAAGTTCCTCCAAGACGAGAATTTATCGAACGCAATGCAAAATATGCAAATATTGATGCTTAGGTAAAATCAAACAACTTATTCCTTAAATTGTTAAATTGTTTAATTGCTAAATTGTTATAAATTGAGAAGATTTCATGACGGGGCAATAAAATAGCCGTAATTTACAATTACTTATTTATTCTTAGTGTAACTTTGTGATTTGCTGTCTTTGTGGCTACTATTTTTTTTATACCATAGAGCCCAACATATGAAAAGACTAAAAGAATAATTGAATTACAAAGAAAGAATCTATTAAAAAAAGTTGCTTAAAACCAATTAATAATAAATCAAAATCAGATAATTACTAATGGATAAATTGATATAATTTAATTGCAGTTGTAATTGATTAAATATAACAAGCATAATATTTCTTGAAAATCCAGAAACAAAATCAACAATTTAACAATTTAACAATTTAACAATATTTTTTAGTTTGTATTTCAAAGTAATGACATTTACTATAAAAATAATTTAATCCTTAGTTTAAATTATTATTCTTCAATAACGTCAATTTCTTCAATTACTTTTTGCTTAGGAAGGCGTTTAAGGTTTATTTTCTTATAGTTTGAATATTTATAAATATTCAGATAACAATTTTCAAATCCATTGCCTTTAGCATTTTGTTTGAAATTATAATTTGTTTGCAGAGATTTAATATTCAGTTCTGATAAACAATTTTCAAAATCAACTCCATATTTCATTAAGGCACTCAAAAAATAATAGGTAATATCAAAACCCTGAAAAGCAAGTTCATTAGGTTCTGTTTCATATTTTAAACGAAAACTCCTAACAAATTGCTTAACATCATCATCATCATAATCAATAAAAGAAGTTGAAAAAATATGCAGATTAAGATTGTTTAAATATTCAATTTCAACAGTACTGTAATTTTTCCATCGTGATGAACCAAAAATAATTACCTTATAATCTTCATGTATTTTATCAAGCATTGTTAGATAACTGGAAACAAATGCTTCATTCTTCATTAAAGTAAGAATTATATTTTGCTTTTCTTTTGACATACTTTTTGTTAGACCCGCAAATCCATCTTTTTTATAATTTATAACTTTAATTGCAATATTATTGTTTTCTCTTTTCTGAACTACATTTCTTAGAGATGATTCTAATTTGTTGAGCAAAATCGAATCATTTGCATTTTCATTATGAACAATAATAATATTTGAATTGGGAAAACTATCAATAAAAAAATCACCTATATGATTATACTGAATATCGTTTGAACAAATTACATTAAACACATTATCATATCCATCAACAACATTAACTTTAGATTTAAATGGGTTTACAGCTTTAGTGTTATGGTTCTTTGTATAATCCGCAACAATTTCAAAGTTTTTATAATATAAAGGACCAATAATCAAATCCATATTATCAAAAACACTTTTTTTAAGAATGTTTGCTGTTCTTGTCGAATCTTTTCTTGTATCATAAACATAAAACATTGTTGAAAGACCTTGTTTTTTTAAAGAATCAACAGCCATCATCGCACCTTCATAAAACTGAATATAATCAAAAGACCTAAAATCTTTCGGAATCTTAATATCAAGGTTTTTTTCAACATCAATGTCATCAATTTCATACAAATATAATGGAAGCATCAATGAAACATTATAAATATCTTTGAGTTTCATATCCTCACAAGAAGTGAATTCTTGTTCAATAGTTTTTGAAGCATAATGTAATTCATCAACAACAGGGACATTTGAAATAATATGAATATCAACAATTTGTCCTTTTTTAAGCCCGTCCTTAAGCTCCGGATTCCATTCTTCTAATTGCTCCTGACTAACATTATAGAGTTTTGACAAACCATAGAGTGTTTCTTTTCGTTTTATTATATGACAAATAACACTGTCCTTAGTCTGAGTTTTAACAGGAGCATCAATAACAACAGCTTCGCCAAGTTGCTTGAACTCAACCGGAATTTTCAACATCTGGTCGGGTTGTATGCCTTCTTTAGCATCTTTATTAAATTTAAAAATATCATCTACTGTAACTTTATAGGTTTTTGCTATACTATAAAGAGTTTCTTTTTTCTTAACTGTGTGATATAAAAAGCCCGGTTCTTTTGTTATCTCAGTTTTTTTGTTCTTTTGTTTTTCTTTAGGCTTTTGAGGTATTTTAATAATCTGTTCGGGACTAATACCGTTTTTTGTTTCAGGATTTGCAATATAAATATCTTCAACACTAACAGAATATGTGCGTGCTATGGCATAAATTGTCTGACCTGATTTAACAACGTGAATATAATATGCAACTCCATTAATGGTCTCAACTAATGAAGATTTTTTTATCACAACAGGCTTGTCCTGAGCAAAAGAATAGTTTGCTGATAAAAAAAACAATATAAAACAAAATGTTATTATCTTTCTCATAAATCTATATTTTGTAATTTATTTTCCAATTTAATGATAAGCAATTACTCCCACTCAATTGTAGCAGGTGGTTTTGAGCTAATGTCATAAACCACTCTGTTAATTCCTTTAACTTTATTAATGATATCATTAGAAACCTTAGACAAAAATTCATAAGGCAAATGCGACCAGTCAGCAGTCATGCCATCGGAGGAACCAACAGCTCTGAGAGCAACAACATTTTCGTAAGTGCGTTCGTCGCCCATCACTCCAACAGATTTAACAGGCAATAATATTGTTGCTGCCTGCCATACTTTATCATACAAGCCAAAATCCTTTAATCCATTAATATAAAGATAATCTACTTCCTGCAAAATGCGAACTTTTTCAACTGTTACCTCACCAAGAATTCGAATTCCTAAACCGGGTCCGGGAAATGGATGTCTTTTTAACAATTCATCTTTTATTTCCAAAGCATTACCAACTTTTCGCACTTCATCTTTAAATAAAGAATTTAATGGCTCAACAACTTTCAATTTCATATAATCGGGCAATCCTCCAACATTATGGTGAGATTTTATGGTTGCGGATGGACCTTTCACCGAAATCGATTCAATAATATCGGGATAAATTGTTCCCTGTGCCAGCCACTTCACATCTTTAATTTTATGAGCTTCATCATCAAAAACATAGATAAAAGATTTTCCAATAGCTTTTCGCTTTAATTCAGGTTCACTGATTCCTTTCAAAGCATCATAAAAAAGTTGTTTTGCTTCAACTCCTTTAACATTAAGCCCCATACCTTTATATGTTTCAAGAACTTCTTCAAATTCATTTTTGCGAAGCAAACCATTATCAACAAAAATGCAATGTAGATTTTCACCTATTGCTTTGCTTAACAAAACTGCTGTAACTGAAGAATCAACTCCACCCGACAATCCTAAAACAACTTTATCGTTCCCTAACTTTTGTTTTAAGCTCTCAATTGTAGATTCTACAAAAGAATCAGCTGTCCACGATTGTGAGCATTTACAAATATCAACAATAAAATTTTTCAGAAAAGTCATTCCTTCTGTTGAGTGATAAACTTCAGGATGAAATTGAAATCCATAGATTTGTTCATCTTTAATTTCAAATCCGGCAACTTTCACATCTGAAGTACTTGCAATAATTTTATAATTTTCAGGCAAAACAGTCATAGTATCACTATGCGACATCCACACCTGGCTGTCTTTTGATATGCCATTCATCAATTTACAGGAATTGTCGATATACGAAAGATTTGCTCTACCAAATTCACGTACGTTTGATGGTAAAACTTTTCCTCCTTCATTTTGAACAATCAATTGAGCTCCGTAACAAACCGAGAGAACTGGTGTTTTACCTAATATTTTTGATAATTCAAGAGTTGGAGCATCTTTGTCTCTTACCGAAAAAGGACTACCTGATAAAATAATTCCTTGAATTGAAGAAGTGATTTCAGGACATTTATTAAATGGGTGTATTTCACAGTAAACGCTTAATTCTCTAATTCTTCGGGCAATCAACTGAGTGTATTGTGAGCCGAAATCAAGTATTAGAATTGTTTCTTCCATATTGCAAATATTTAAAAAGCCTTCTCCGGAATCATGTAAAAAATTAATAAAACATCACATTATTTTTTTTACAATCTCATCCATTTTATTGATAATTTCTTTTTGTAGTTTTTTGAATTTTATTATTTTTTTGTTTTTTCTTAAAACCAAAATATTATATCTGAGTTTTGCAAAAATTTTACGGTTCCATATCATAAATTCAAATGCAAACAAACCGCTTAAAGGCAAACTAACAACATAAGCAAGCCGCAACCACCAAATGTCAGTTATAAAAGTTATTATGAAAAACATAATCAAATAATATACGGGGAATGCTATAATTCCGATTACAATTTTGAAAGAACTATGAAATTGTATATCCTTAACTTTTCTTTTAACAATCAAGTCAATAATTTTGTATGGAAGATAATTGTTTATAATTCCATAAACATGAACAGGCATTAGTAATAAAATAATTAAATAATTAATAAACATTCCGAACCACGAATATTTTTCTTTGTTAAATACCCAGTTTCTAAGTTTAGCGTCTTTAACACCTTTTAAATATATAACAACTTTTTCCTTGAATTTTTCTAATTCTGAAAAATTATTCTCAGCATATCTATCAAGAATATCTATAATTTTTTTATCGGCAGTAAATTTATTTCGTTGATTATTCTTCCCTAACTTCAAAAGTTTAATCATTTTTTCATAATAGATTGTTCTTAATCCTTCATACATTCTGTATAAAACCTTATTTGAGATATCTAACATCAATGGCTTAAGCCTTTTAGTCAATTCTTCAGTAAAAGAAACTGTTGCTTCATGTTGATTGTTAAGATAAATTTTATAATATTCCAACATAGAAATTGGCTTACCGTAATTAATCTGCAACACAGTTCTAATATTTGAATAATTGCTATAATAAATCCCTACAGGAACAATTTTAATATCCTTATCAAAACCTTCAGTATCCATAGTTTTAAAAGCAATTCTAGGAATAGCTTTTTTCAAAAGCAGTAAATATCTTTTGTCATTATGACGAGCTTCAGGAAACAAAACAAGAGATTTATTATTTTTTAATATTTCTACTGTAATATCAAATATTTTTTCATTTTTTTTCAGAGTATTGGCACCATCTCTAATTCGATATATTGGTAATATTTTTGCTTTTTTCAGAAACCTAGTTGTTAATCCTTCAGATTTAAAAATATCAGCTCTGGCAAGAAAAACACTCTGTTGCTTTGTGGTATAAATTATTGCAAGTGGGTCCATCAAAGCATTCTGATGATTGGGAGCAAAAATTAATGGCGTATTTTTAGGAATATTTTCTTTGCCATTTACGATTATAGTCTTATAAAATAATCGATGAGGAAAAATCATATATAACTTTATAGCTGCATAAAATTTTGACCACTTATAAATCATATTGCAAAGATACTATTTTATTTTTTTATTATTTTTTATCAAACTTTTTACGAGACCAATAAATTGCTATTCCCAAACCTGCAAAAATATGCCATATTCCCCACCATGCTGCAATAAATGCCATTCCTCCGATTGATAATTCAGGAGGGAATATTTTAGGATTAAAAATTATCACTAAAGCCAAAGCAGAATTTTGAATTCCTGTTTCAATTGTAATTGATTTCTTATCAAAAAATGAAGTTTTAAAAATTGAACTGAAAGAATATCCCATCAATAATGCTAAGGCATTATGAACTAAAACAATTATGAATACATATTTTATGTGTGTTTTAAAAAATTCATAATTATTTAAAAAAGCAAAAATGATAAATCCTACAAAAATTATTATTGAAAAAAATTTCACAGGTTTAATAATTTTACTGGTTATAATTGGAAACTTTTTAGCAAATAAAATTCCTAATATTAATGGAATTCCCAACATAACAAAAACTGTTTGAAAAATTTGCCAGACAGGCATCTTAATTGGTACAAGCAGTGGAGAAGAAATATTAAACAAACCTCCCCAAAAAGTAAAATTCAAAGGTGTCATTATTATTGCTGCTAAAGTTGCTATTGCTGTCAAACTAACCGATAATGCAATATTTGCTTTAGAAAGTGAAGACATGAAATTTGAAATATTTCCACCCGGACAAGATGCAACCAGTATCATTCCAAGAGCAATACCTGTTGTAATATAGTTTCGAAATAATATTGCAAGTAAAAAAGTTAATGCCGGCAATAATAAAAATTGTGAAACAACTCCAATAATTACTGACTTTGGATTATGTATGATTTTTTTAAAATTCTCTATCTTAATATCCAATGCAACGCCAAACATAATTAATGCTAATGTGACATTTAATAATAATAAGCTTTCAGGACTAAAATTTAATTTAAGATCGTCAAGAGATTGCAGAGATTCAAGAACGCCATTTAACATAAAAAAAATAATTTGAAAATTTCCGTAAATATATAAATTAAAATGCTTGTAATTAAAAATTCTCTAAACATCTATGATTCCCGTTAATCAGCATTTAAATTAAAAACTTATAAATTAAAATTTTACAAATAATTTCAACCCAACAAAATTTTAATCTTTAATTTTACAGTTAAATTAATATCGTATGAATAATCGCAAAACAATTTTTGTTTTATCTCTTTTCTTCTTAAACTCTATTCTATTTGGGCAAAATGGGATTAGTAACTTAGCTTCAGAAATTAACAAACTGAAAAATGATGATGCTCTAAAACATGCATCATGGAGTGTTTGTGTTAGAAATGTAAAAACAGGAGCAATAATCTCAGAGAATAATAGCGTCCAAAGTCTTGTTCCTGCGTCAGTAATGAAAATTGTCAGCACTACTCCTGCCCTATCAATTCTTGGACAAAATTTTAAGTTTAAAACAAAAATTGAATATGATGGTTTTATAGATTCTCTTGGCATACTTCATGGAAATCTATACATAACAGGTGGAGGAGATCCTACACTTGGGTCATCAAGATGGAAAAATACTAAGATTAATATAGTTTTTGAAAAATGGACGAAAGTCTTAAAAGACAAAGGCATAAAAAAAATCACCGGAGCCATCATAGCAGATGCTTCAATTTTTGATGATGCATTAATTCCCGGCACATGGACATGGGAAGACATGGGAAATTATTATGGTGCAGGAGCTTCAGGACTTTCAATTCACGAAAACTATTATAAAATAATTTTTAAACCAAGTACCAAAATCGGAGGAAATGCAAAAGTTTTGCGAACTGAACCAAAAATGCAGGACATCCAATTTATTAACCATGTTAAAACTGCAAAAGCAGGAAGTGGTGACAATGTAATTATATACGGTTCACCATACTCCAAACTCAGATTTTTGGAAGGAACAGTCCCGACAGGAAAAAAGGAATTTACCGTGAAAGGTTCAATTACCGACCCTGCATATACTTGTGTTTATTTATTTAATAAATATTTAACGAAAAATGGAATTAATTCAAGCAAACATCCGACAAGTGTAAGGAAACTAAAAATTGCAGGACTTTATAAAAATCATAAAAGAAAAACACTTCTAATTTATAAATCACCATCCTTGGCAACAATAATAAAACAAACAAACTTGAGGAGCATTAATTCTTATGCTGAAGCTTGTGTGAAAATTTTGGCAAATAAAAAATATGAAAAAGGCTCAACAGAAAATGGAATTCGAGCAATAAGAAATTTTTGGAGTCAAAGAGGAATTGAATTAGAGGGCATGCTAATGAAAGATGGTAGCGGTTTGTCAAGAGTGAATAGAATAACAACAGGCCAAATTTCTAAAATGCTCTGTGTTTTCACAAACGATAAAACTTATCAATACTTTTACAAATCTCTTTCTGTTGCAGGAAGCTCAGGTTCTTTGAGAAATCTTTTCAAAGGAACTTATGCCGAAAACAATTTAAGAGCCAAAAGTGGTTATATGAAAAACATTAGAGCTTATGCAGGTTATGTTACAAATAAAAATAACGAACAATTAGCTTTTGCAATTATCGTTAATAATTATAATAGTTCAGCTTTTCAAATGAAAAAGAAACTTGAGAAACTTATGATTTTAATTGCTGAAATGGAATAATAATAAAAATATTTTCATAATTTAGCATCAAATTTAAACACATAAATTACAACATTAAAAAATATAAATATTATGGATATAGATTGGAAAAATTTAACATTCGGTTACGCAAAAACTGATTACAATGTACGTTGTTACTGGAAAAACGGTAAATGGGGCGATTTAGAAATATCAACATCCGAGCAAATTAATATTCATATTGCAGCAACTGCACTCCATTATGGTCAGGAATCTTTTGAAGGAATGAAAGCCTTTATGGGAAAAGATGGAAAAATAAGAATATTCCGCTGGGAAGAGAATGCAAAACGAATGCAACGCTCTGCAGAAGGTATAAAAATGCAAGCTGTTCCTATAGAATTATTTCACAAAGTTGTTGTTAAAGCAATAAGTTTGAACAAGAAATTTGTTCCACCTCACGGCACAGGTTCTGCTTTATACATTCGTCCATTATTGATTGGAACAGGTCCTAGAGTTGGAGTTCAACCTGCCGATGAATATCTTTTTATGGTTTTTGTTACTCCTGTTGGACCTTATTTTAAAGAAGGTTTTAGTCCAGTTCAAATTCAAATCACAAGAGATTATGACCGTGCTGCTCCTAAAGGAACTGGTAGCATTAAAGTTGGAGGAAATTATGCTGCAAGCCTAAAATCTATGATAAGAGCAAAAGAAGAAGGTTTTGCATCAGTATTATTTTTAGATTCTTCACAACAAAAATTTATTGATGAATGTGGACCAGCAAACTTTTTCGGAATAAAAGATAATAAATATATCACACCAAAATCTGATTCTATTCTTCCTTCAATAACCAATAAGAGTTTGGTTGCTTTAGCTGAAGATATGGGAATGACTGTTGAACGTCGCCCAATTCCTGTTGAAGAACTCGAAACTTTTGAAGAAGTTGGAGCCTGCGGAACTGCTGCTGTGATTTCACCTATCAAAAAAATTGTTGACCGAGATACTGCTAAAGTTTATGAATATTGCAAAGATGGAAAAGCAGGACCTATTTCAACTAAACTCTATCAACAACTTCAGGGAATCCAATATGGTGATATTGAAGATAAATTCAATTGGAATTTTATAGTTGAATAATTCTATTAAGAATTAGTAAAAAATTTCTTTATCCGTTATTCCGAATTAATTTCGAAATAACGGATTTTTTTTAATATCTATTTTTGAAAATAATATTAGTATTTTTGTCTTAGTATAAACTTTATAATATTAAATCTTATGAGAAAAACATCTTACTTTTTTCTTGTTTTAATAATTATTGTTTCCTCGTGTAAAACAAGTTCTCAACTTTCGAAAAGCGGAAATAAAGAAACTAAATTTGTTAAAAGTTTTATCGAATTAATGATGTCTGATAATAAAGATGGGGATGAGCTAAAAAATTACATCTCTCCCACTTATTTAAAAGAAAACAATTTAGATGTAAGCAAATACGAAGTTAATTCTTATTCTCCAAAAGGATATAATATAGAATCTTACGATAAAGATATTGTTAAGGTAAAAATATGGGGAAAAGACAGAGGCTGGACTCATATACTTAAATTCAAAATAGTAAAAGAAAAAGGCAAACTTTATTTGTTACCTTCAAAACATTCTGAAAGATATATCCATCCATGGTTTGAAGCAAATACATACATAAACAAATAACACAAAAACATAAATCATAATAGATAAAAAGCAAGTAATTATCTTTTCACAATTTTTCTTTTAATAATTGCTTCATCTGATTTAATAATAACAAAATAAATTCCTTTGGAAAGATATTTTAAGTTAACAGATTTTCGATAGGTCTTATCAGCTCTGTCTTTAAAAGAAAAAATTTCTTCACCTAAAATATTAATAATTGAAATTCTAATTTCAGAAGATTTGTTGAATAAGAGTTTTATATTTAATATATCATCAACAGGATTTGGGTAAATACAAGAATATTCATCACTTTCAAATTGATGAATTCCGCTTTGTTGCAAAATTTTAAATCCATTTAAAAGCTCCAATTGCCCATCAATACTATGTTGTATTTGCACATCCCAAAAACCGAGTATTGCACTAATAGGAATATTAAAATGCAATTTCAATAAAGAATCGTTCAGAATATTAATTGAATCATAATAAATAGAAGAACTTCCGTTTCTTAACCAAACATCAGGTGTTAATCCTGCAGTAAAATGAGTGTAATTAGTTCTTAACATTACTTCTAAAGATTGTCCTTGTTCTGCACTATCGGGGTCTAATGAAACGATAAGAGGAGTATTTGGATTTTTTACATATAAAGCATTATATTTTATCAAAAGACTATCAGTAATATTAAAAGCATGAATATTCCAATATCCCAAAGTAGCTGTTGAAGGAACACTAAGATTAATATTAATAGTTGAGTCGTTTATAACAGATGTAGTTAAAGGATTCATTTGAGTTGTGTCATGTTTAAACCATACCGTTGTCCCACCTGTTGCAGTAAAATTAGTATTCGTGCTATTTATTGTTAAACTTAAACTTTGTCCTTGCTCAACACTATCGGGAACAATAGATATTATTTGCGGTGGATTTGTAGTAGAATTAATATAAAATCCATTTGGTTTTGTTATTAATCCATCAATACTATTTTGGACATTAACATCCCATGAACCTGAA
>CAYLPA010000043.1:11286-12434 GCA_964385385.1 uncultured Saprospiraceae bacterium
TTTTGTTATTAATCCATCAATACTATTTTGGACATTAACATCCCATGAACCTGAAACAGCATTAGTAGGAATTGAAAACTGAGAAACAATAGTATAATCATTGGGAGCAACACTTGAAATAGAATTTATTGTATTTGTTCCTTTGCTTAACCATATTGTAGAACCACCTCCAAGAGTAAAATGTGTGTTTTGCCCATTAATATTTACTTGCATACTTTGCCCTTGATTAGCAATACTTGGATTGACCGATTGAATTTGTGGAATATATGGATTTAGATTTATATAAAAGGAATTCGGTTTTGTAATAGTTCCATCAATACTGTCCTGAACATTCAAACCCCAATATCCGGTAGTAGCAAACATAGGAATTGTAAGATGTGAAACTATATTTATATTACTATTTATATCAACAGAATCTGCATAAATTGTTGAAGTGCCATAAAAAAGCCAAACAACAGGTGTTGGACCTTGAGTAAAATGTGCATTAGAAGACGCTATAATATTTATAGATATTGTATAACCCTGACTACCATTAGTAGGATATATATATGTTATAGTTTGTGATTTAACTTGCATATTAACTACAAACAAAAAAAACAAGAAAAAACACTTAACACTTTTTACTAACATAATTTATGAGGATATTTAAATAATTTTAAACAGAACAAAAATAAAAAAATTACACTTACTTAAAAAATAAAATCCGTTTATTTATATTAATAAATACTTGCTATTTTTATAACCTATAACTATATTTGCAAATACGATAAGATTTTAATTTAGAACAAAATGACAGAAAAAGGAAAGCAGACCAAAGAGTATCACAAGCATCTTGAAAATTTGGTAAGCGAAAGTTCAGTAAAATTAAAAGAAAGCGAAGACAAATATTGGTCAGTGTTGGAACAAAGTGCCGATTGCATATATCTATTTGACATAGAAACAAAAAAAATCTTAGAGTCCAACACAACCTTAAAAAACTTGCTAGGATATTCTTCCGGGGAAATGAAAAATCTTACGGTTTTCGATTTCATCTCTCATTCCAAAGACGATATAAATAAACAAATAAATCTTACACTTAAAGAAAAAAAATTATTTATCGGTGATCGTAAATATATACGAAAAGATGGTTCATTAGTTGATGTTGAAGT
>CAYLPA010000043.1:12534-14009 GCA_964385385.1 uncultured Saprospiraceae bacterium
TTTGAAGTATCTCCTGAAGCCATTGCAATTTTGGATCTTGATGATAGAATTATTGAAGTAAACAAAGAATTCTGTAATGTTTTCGAATTTTCAGAAAATGAAGTTATAGGCGAAAAGATTAATAACCTTTTAGTTCCTTCTGATTTAGCTGAAGAAGGAGAAAAAAATACAGAACTAGTTTCAAAAGGAAAAAATGTTTTACTTGAAACTACTCGTCAAACTAAAAGCGGAAAACTAATAAATGTTTTAATTATTGGTAAACCTATTAAACTTAGAAAAAATCAGGTAGCAGTTTATGTTATTTATCATAACATCACAGAACGGAAAAAAAGCGAGAAAAAAATTCAGCATCTTAATACAATGCTGTATTCAATCCGTAAAATTAACCAGCTAATAACTAAAGAAAATAACAAAAATTTGTTATTAAAAAAGGCATGTAATATCCTTAATGAAGATCGTGGCTATAGTAGTGTATGGATTGGCCTTATTGATAAAAACAAAAAATTCAAACATTTTATTGAAGTTGGATTAGGTGAGGATTTTGTACCGCTTAAGGAAATGCTTATTCAAAACAAAATTGACGAAATTGAATGTGTTAGAAGAGCTTTAGAACAAACCGAAGTTATTATTATCGATGATCATATTTCTGTATGTAAACAATGTCCATTATTGGGAAAAGCCAAAAGTGAAAAAGAATTAACAATACGTCTTGAATATGGTGATAAGATTTATGGCATTTTATCTGTTTCTCTTCCTGTTGAACTTGTTACTGATAAAGAAGAACAAATGCTATTTCATGAACTTGCAAATGATATTTCTTTTGCATTACATAGTATTGAAATTGAAGAAAAACGTAAACATGCAGAAGAAGCCCTCAAACTAAAAACAATAGAATTACAAGAACGTAACAAAGATTTAGATTCTTTTGCTCATACCGTTGCTCATGACTTAAAAAATCCTCTTGGTACTGTTATTGGCTTTGCCGATTTAATGAAAGAAGAATTCTACACACTTTCTGAGGAAGATATCCAAGAATTTATACAAATCATTGTTCAAAGCAGTAGCAAAATGCAACATATTATTGATGAATTACTTCTACTTTCAAGTTTAAGAAAATCTGAAATTAAAACGAATGCTATAGACATGAACGAGATTATTGTTGAAGCAAAAGAACGTTTACTTCAAATGATAAGTGATAAAAACGCCAAGATTATTTTACCTAACAAATTACCTAAGGCAATAGGTTATAAATCATGGATTGAAGAAGTTTGGGTAAATTATATGAGTAATGCTATTAAATACGGAGGCTCACCTCCGAAAATTGAATTCGGTTGGGATAAAAAAAGCAATCATAAAGGTATGCTGCGTTTTTGGATTCGCGATAATGGCAATGGTATATCTCATGAAAATCAAGAACGTTTATTTGAAAAATATGAACGTCTCGACCAGCTTAAAATTGAAGGTTCAGGTTTAGG
>CAYLPA010000043.1:14109-18072 GCA_964385385.1 uncultured Saprospiraceae bacterium
AATTACCATATCTGTAGGTTTTCCTGCACTGTGTCCGGCTTTTGATTCAATTCGGATAATTACAGGATTTTCACCAGCATTGCATTCTTGTAAAGTTGCAGCAAATTTAAAAGAATGAGCAGGAACAACTCTGTCGTCATGGTCGGCAGTTGTTATCATCGTAGCTGGATAATTAGTTCCTTTTTTCAAATTGTGTAATGGAGAATATCCATATAAATATTCAAACATTTCCTTACTGTCTTCGCTTGTTCCGTAATCCGAAGCCCAATGAAAACCGATAGTGAATTTATGATAGCGAAGCATATCCATAACTCCAACCGCAGGTAAAGCAACTCTGAAAAGTTCAGGTCGCTGGCACATACAAGCACCGACAAGAAGTCCACCATTTGAACCACCCCTAATAGCTAATTTTTCTGAGCAAGTATATTTTTCATTTATAAGATATTCAGCTGCAGCAATAAAATCATCAAAAACAATTTGCTTATTCATTTTTGTTCCTGCCTGATGCCAATCTTCGCCATATTCTCCACCACCTCTTAAATTAGCAAGAACATAAACACCACCATTTTCAAGAAACACCAAATTTGCAACACTAAACGAAGGTGTTAAACTGATATTAAAGCCTCCATATCCATAAAGTAAAGTTGGGTTTTGTCCGTTTAGTTCAATTCCTTTTTTGTGAACAATAAACATAGGGATTTTTGTTCCATCTTTGCTTTTATAAAACACTTGTTTTGTTTCAAAAGCTTCTGAATCGAAATCAATTTCCGATTTTTTGTAAACTTCTGAAGTATTGTTTGCAATATCGTATTTAAAAATCGTTGCAGGATAAGTAAATGATGTAAAAGTATAGAAAGCCATATTTTCATCTTTTTTACCACTAAATCCTCCAATAGAACCAATTCCGGGAAGAGCAACTTCATGCTTAAAATTTCCTTCAAGGTCATAAATATAAGCTTTATCACTAGCATCTTTCATATAGGAAGTTATAAACATTCCCCCCTTAATTGAAGCACCATTCATTGTTTCATCTTTTTCAGGAATAAAATCCATCCAATTTTCTTTAGCAGGATTTTCCATATCAACAGCAATAACTTTGTATTTAGGAGCATTATAATTTGTTCTAATAAGTAGTTTATTGTCAAGTCTGTCAATTATAGAATAATCATATTCAAAGCAAGAATCAATAGGAATAAAATCAGAATTTTCAACATCAAGTCTTTTAAAACACAAAGAATTTCCTGGTTTTCCGGGTTGTGAAGAAACAAGCATTAAAATCGATTCATCTTCAATAGTGCCGGCATAATTGCCACGCTTTGGAAATTCCGGGTTTTCAAATATTAACAAATCTTCGGCTTGTTTTGTGCCAATTTTATGATAAAATATTTTGCTGTTAACATTTTCTCCTTTAAGTGCTTCGCCTTCATTAGGTTCATCATAACGACTATAATAGAATCCATCATCTTTCCATGACATCCCCGAAAATTTTATCCACTTAAGTTCGTCTTCAAGTTTTTCTCCGGTTTCGGCGTTCATAACAAATATCTCTTTCCAGTCAGAACCTCCCGATGATTTGCTGTAAGCTAATGAATCCCCTGCCCTATTGAAAGAAATTCCTGAAAGGGCAACAGTTCCATCTTCTGAGAAAGTGTTTGGGTCTATGAATACTTTTGGTTCACCATCTAAGCTGTCAGCTTTATACAGAACATACTGTGCCTGTAAGCCATCATTTTTATAAAAATAATATTTACCACCTTCTTTGAATGGAGTTCCATATTTGGGGTAATTCCAAATGCTTGTTAATCTATCTTTTATTTTGTCTCTAAAAGGAATTTGCGACAAATATTCTTCGGTAACTTTATTTTCTGCTTTTACCCATTCGGCTGTTTCTTCAGAATTATCATCTTCAAGCCAGCGATAAGGATCAGGAACTTCAGTTCCAAAATAAACATTTGTTGTATCAACTTTTTTTGCAACAGGATAAACAAGTTCTGTTTTGGATTTTTGATTGCAGTTAGTCAAGCCAATTATCATAATACATGCTAATAAATAAATACTTAATTTCTTCATAATTCAATATTTTTTAATTATTAATTTGAGAGTGTAAAAATATAAAAAATACTTGTTTGTAATTTAAAAAATTATCGGGAATTTACAATTTTTTACAAATCAATCTGACTAAAGTCTTAACGAATAATAATATTTTTATAATACTTCAATTAAATATTTTGTTTGTTATAGAAAAATAAAGAAATTCGCAATCTTATTTAATTATATAAAATTAATATCTGTTATGGCAAAAATTATTAAATCGGAAACTTCTTTTAAATATGATTATACTATTGAAAGTTTTCAAGCAGAAGAAGTAGAATTAAAAGCTTATAAATCTTCATATCGCGAATATGATAAAAACGGCAATTTGATAATTGACATAAACTATGAGGATTCAGGCGATATTAACGAGAAGTATATTTTGAATTATGATGGAAATGGACATCTGATTGAAAAAAATATATTTTATGATGAAAATGAAATTGCCGAAAAATTGATTTATGAAAGAGATGAAAAAGGTAAATTATTAAAAGTTTTAAAACATTATTCAGAAGGTTCTATTGATACAATTTTCTATAAATATGATGAAGACAATTTGATTGAAAAATCAACTGTAGATTCTGATGGAGATGAAGATGAGAAAGAAATTTTTAAATATAAAAATGACAAAATTGTTAGTAAAGAAATACTTGATCTTGATAATGAACCAGTTGAAAAGAATACCTACAAATTTGATGAAAAAGGAAATCTAACTGAAAAAAATAGTTGGAATTCCGAAGATGATAAAAAAGTAAAGTTGGAATATATTTATACAGAAAAAGGAGAACAAGAAAAAATTCTTTATTATAATGACTCAAATCAGCTTATTGCTAAATCTACGTATAAATATAATGAAGATGGTGAAATAATTCAGCTTAATGAAGAGGGACAAAATCATAAGTCTATATTAAAACTAGAATATGACAAAAATGGAAATGTTATAAAGCAAGAAGAATATGGAGACGAAAACCAGTTAAATAATAGCATTGAAAGAAAATTTGATAATGAAAACAATCTTTTGGAATCAAAAGTTTCAATTAATAAACATGGCTTGGGAATAAATGATGATTATGTTATTAAAATCAAATATGAATTTTTTGATGATTGATAAATCAACATGAGAAAAATAACACAAAAATATTGCATAATAAACGATGAGATTATTTCATCAGATGATATAAACAAAAATTATATCACAAGAGGAACTTCTATTTACGAAGTAATTAGGGTGATTGATGGCATTCCCTTATTTTTTGAGGAACATATTGTCAGATTTTCAAATTCTGCAAAAATTGTAAACCTAAAACTATGGTTGGATGAAAATAAGATTAAAGAAAAAATAATTCAATTAATAAGAATTAACAATGTTAAAAATGGAAACATAAAACTCGTTTTTAATTATTTCACACAAAACCATAAATTAGAAAAAGTTTTTTCAACTTTTTTCATACAACATCATTATCCAAACGAAGCAGAATACAAAACCGGAGTTCCTGTTATGTTGTTTAGAGCCGAAAGAAATAATCCAAATGCAAAAATAATATCAGTTGATTTTAGTAAAACCACTGACGAAATAATTAAAAAAAACAAAGTTTATGAAGTTATTTTGGTTGATAATGACGGTAATATTACTGAAGGCAGTAAATCAAACATTTTTATGATAAACAAAAACAATGTTTATACAAGCATTTCAAAAGATATTCTTCCGGGTATAACAAGAAAATATGTGATAAAAATTTGCAAAGACTTAGGTTTGAATATCATTGAAAAGAAAATCAGTGCCATAGATATTATGAATCTTGATGCGACTTTTATTACAGGCACTTCCCCTAAAATTCTTCCAATATGCAAGATTGATGATGTAAATTATGC
>CAYLPA010000044.1:0-5119 GCA_964385385.1 uncultured Saprospiraceae bacterium
GGAACCTTATATTTTGAAATTAATGAAAATTTGGGAGCAAACACCGTAAAGATGTTAGAAGCTAAAAGATTTATAAAAATTCTACTTATCAAAGATATAAATGGAAAAGACAGGATGATAAAATGCAATTTAGAGAAATCCGAAATTTAAAGTTCTCTTCTAAGTCTGGCAACAGGAATTTTTAGTTGTTCACGATATTTTGCAATTGTTCTTCGAGCAATATTGTATCCCTTGCCCTGCAAAATTTTGGCAAGATGTTCATCGGTAAAAGGTTTCTTTTTATCTTCGCTTTCAACACATTCTTGCAATATTTTTTTCACTTCGCGTGTTGATACTTCTTCTCCACTATCTGTTGACAATGATTCCGAGAAAAAACTTTTAAGAAGAAAAGTACCGAAAGGAGTTTGGACATATTTACTATTTGCAACTCTTGAAATAGTAGAAATGTCAAGGTTTACAATTTCAGCAATATCCTTAAGAATCATTGGCTTTAATCTGGTTTCATCGCCATCAGTAAAATAATCAATTTGATATTCCATTATTGTTTTCATAGTAAGATACAAAGTGTTTTTCCTTTGCTTAATGGCATCAATAAACCATTTAGCAGAATCAATTTTTTGTTTTACAAACATAACAGCATCTTTTTGCTGGCTGCCATTTTTAAGTTTTTTACCCGAATACGATTTAAGCATTTCAATATATGCTTTATTTACATGAAGTTCGGGGGCATTTCTTGAATTAAGTTTAAGGTCAAGCATACCATCTTCGTTAGTAATAATAAAATCGGGAAGAATATACTGATTGATTTTTGTTGATTCGCTAAGAGAATTCCCGGGTTTGGGATTAAGCTTTAGAATTTCGTTGATTGCATCTTTAAGTTCTTCTTCCGTTATATTTGAGCGTTTTATAATTTTATCGTAATGTTTTTTTGTAAATTCATTAAAGAATCTCTCTAAAATCAATTGTGCTAATTTAACATTTTCATCATCTTGATTTTTCCTTTTTAATTGAATTTGAAGACATTCTTTAAGATTTCTTGCACCAACACCAGCTGGGTCAAAATCCTGAATTATATACAACACCTCTAAAATTTCGTCGGGTGTAGTATTAAAATTATGATTAAATAAAAAATCATCAACCATAGCATTAATATCACGAAGCAAATATCCCGAATCATCAAGATTTCCGATAATATTTTCTGCAATAATTTTTTGATTTTCTGAAAGCAATCGCATACCTAATTGCTGGTTTAATAAATCATAAAAAGTAGCTCCCGAGGCTATTGGAACAGACCTATCTTCATCATCTTTACTCCTGTTGTTTACATTGTATTTATAGTAGGGTTCATCGTCATCTATATAGTCTGAGAAGTCAAACTCATCGTCTTTATTTTGTTCAATTTCATTCTGTTCTTCCTTAGATAAATCATCAGAGTCAGTATCATTATCTATCTTATCTTCTGATTCATTATCTTCAATTTCTGCGTTTTCTTCAAGAGCAGGATTTTCTTCTATTTCTTGTTTAATTCTTTGTTCAAGGGCAACAGTAGGAATTTGCAACAACTTCATCAATTGAATTTGTTGCGGTGATAGCTTCTGTAGAAGTTTTTGTTGTAGTCTTTGCTGTAACATTTAATTATTTATGCTTATATATATTCAAAATATTGCACTTTTTTTCTTCTTGCAAGATAAGAAATTCTTATGATAAAAACAACAATTTCTTAAAATAATTTAGAATTCTGCATTTTGAGGAGTTCTTGGAAAAGGAATCACATCCCTGATATTGCTCATTCCTGTTACAAATTGAATCATTCTTTCAAATCCCAAACCAAAGCCGCTATGAACAACTGTTCCATATTTTCTAACTTCCAAATACCACCAAAGCTCTTTTTCTGGAATATTTAATTCCTTAATTCTTTGATATAATTTATCATAATTTTCTTCTCTTTGCGAACCTCCAATAATTTCTCCAATGCCGGGAAAAAGAACATCCATTGCTCTTACAGTTTTTCCGTCATCGTTTTGTTTCATATAAAATGCCTTAATTTTTTTGGGATAATCAATTATTATTACTGGTTTTCCAAAATGTTTTTCAACAAGAAATCTTTCGTGCTCCGATTGAAATTCAACACCCCATTCGTCTATTAAATACTGAAATTTCTTTTTCTTATTCGGTGATGAGTTTCTTAATATTTCATATGCTTCAGAATAAGTAATTCTTTCAAAATCATTTTCAACAATAAATTTAAGTTTTTCTATCAGCTCCATTTGCGAACGCAAGTTCTGAGGCTTGCTTTTCTCCTCATCAAGCAATCTTTTATTTAAAAAAACAAGGTCATCAACACAGTTATCTAAAGCATATTTGCAAAGATATTTTAACATTTCCTCTGCCAAATCCATATTATCATTTATATCATAAAAAGCCATTTCGGGTTCAATCATCCAAAATTCTGCAAGGTGCCTTGATGTGTTTGAATTTTCTGCTCTGAAAGTAGGTCCGAAAGTATAAACTTCCGAAAGTGCTAATGCAGCAAGTTCTGCTTCTAATTGCCCCGATACAGTAAGATTTGTTCTTTTCCCAAAAAAATCTTTGCTGAAATCAACCTTCCCTTCTTCAGTTAATGGTGGATTAATTTCATCTAAAGTAGAAACTTTAAACATCTCTCCTGCCCCTTCAGCATCAGAACCGGTAATTATTGGTGTATGAATATTATAAAATCCTTTATCGTTAAAAAATTTATGAACGGCAAATATCATTGCGTGCCTAACTCTTGAAACTGCACCAAAAGTATTTGTTCTGAAACGCAGATGAGCTTTTTCTCTTAAAAATTCCAAGGAATGTTTTTTTGGTTGCAAAGGATATTTTTCTGCATCTGCTTTTCCAAGAATGTCAATCATTTTTGCATTGACCTCTACATTTTGCCCACTACCTAAAGATTTTACCAACTCACCATCAACAGAGATACATGCACCTGTAGCAATATTATCCAAAATTTCTTCAGCTATTTTTTCAAGGTCAACAACAATTTGGATGTTATTGATTGTTGAACCATCGTTTAAGGCAATAAAAGCAACATTTTTGCTTCCCCTTTTGGTTCTAACCCATCCTTTTACATTTATAGTTTTCCCAAATTCATCAGACTTCAGTAAGTCAATAATTTTGATTCTTTTCATTGCTATATTTGGTTTCTTTTGAGTATGATTTTAATATGCAAAAAAACGAATTTTTAATGTTTTAAACAAGATTATTGAATAATTAAAGAGTTATGAAAATAAAAATATTGTTTTAGCAAAAGCAAAATCATTTTTTTCAAAATAAAAAATCAAAAAAATATCCTAACTTCGCTAAAAAATTACTGCATAAATATCCTTATTATTATGAAAACAAAATGTCTATCATTTTTAATATTTTTCTTTATTTTATATACCCAAGTTATTTTTGCTGAAATAGTTCCTGTGGAAATTGCTAAAAATGTTGCCAAAAATTTCTATTTCGAAAGAGCAAATTCTTTATCAATAAATATTAGTAAAGAAAATATTAAAATAAGCTCAACATTTATAAAAAAATATCAAGAAGAAGTTGTTTACTATATTTTTAATATTAATAATAATAAAGGATTCGTTATTATCGCTGCTGATGACAGAGTTGAACCTTTGTTAGCATATAATTTTAAAGGAAGCTATAGTGAAACTAACAATCCCCCGGCTTTTATCAATTTTATGGATAATTACAAAAAGCAAATAGTTTTTGCCAGAGAAAAAAAATTATCGACATCTAAAGAAATTCGCAATAAATGGAAAAGTTATAGCATTAATAATTCTTCAAAATCCGGAAACTCAAACGTAAAAGGAGTTTCTCCCTTAGTAAGTACTCACTGGAGCCAGGGGAAATACTATAACGCCCTATGTCCATTGGACGCGAGCGGACCGGGAGGGCACGCTCTTGTTGGTTGTGTTGCAGTTGCCATGGCACAAGTAATGAATTATCATGAGCTACCTACTCAGGGTTACGGCTCACATTCTTATAATCATCCCACTTATGGAACTTTATCTGCTAATTTCGGAGCAACAACATACAATTGGTCGGGAATGCCAGATATTATTTCGAACCATGATTCTGATGTTGCTGTTTTATTATATCATTGCGGCGTAGGTGCAAATATGTATTACGGAGCAAGTGGTTCCGGTGCTGTCAGCGCTAATGCAAGATTAGCACTCATCAGCTATTTCAATTATACATCATCAACAAAAATTGATTATAAAGACGGCTATGCTGACGAGACTTGGGAAAAGCTACTTAGGATTGAGTTAGACGCATCTCGTCCTTTGTATTATGCAGGTGCAAACCCTTCAACTTCATCGGCTCATGCTTTTGTTTGCGATGGATATCAAGGAACAAAACACTTTCATTTTAATTGGGGATGGGGTAGCTATGCCGATGGATATTATTATCTTACAAATCTTAATCCTGCCAATAACAATTTTAACGCCGACCAGCATGTTATTTTAGTTAGACCAACAGCAGTTGGACCATTTTGCTCAGGACAAAAAATCTTAACAAATCTTTATGACACTATCACTGACGGAAGTGAAGCAAATTTTTATAATAGCAGTTGCCATTGTAGATGGTGGATTAAACCTCCGGGGGCAACTTCAATAACAATAAATTTCCTTTCTTTTAATACTGAATCTGGATTTGATTATCTCAAAATTTATGACGGTCCAAATCCGGGAGCTTCTGTTGCTGGAAATTATTCCGGAAATAATCTACCTCCAACATTTACATCATCGGGTGGAAATATTTACCTCCGATTTACAACCGACCCTTATGTTGTTAACGAAGGTTGGTCCTTAGTTTACACAGCTAATTATACAGATGTTAAAGAAAATAATATTAGTAATTCAGTGAACATTTATCCAAATCCTTCTGATGGAAATTTCACTTTTAGCTTATCTGATAATTATACAGGATTAATAAAATTTAAGATTATTGACCTAACAGGAAGAGAATTGAAATTTTTCCAATTTGAAAAGTCAGGAAAACAATTTATTAATGATTTTAAAATTGATAATCTTGAAGCAGGAATATATTTTTTACAGATTGAAACCGAAGAAACTAC
>CAYLPA010000044.1:5219-7620 GCA_964385385.1 uncultured Saprospiraceae bacterium
AAAAAGGATTTAAAATTCTTCATACAAATTGGCGTTTTGGAAAAGATGAAGTTGATATTATTGCCGAAGATGGCAAAGAGCTTGTTATTGTTGAAGTAAAAACAAGAAGTACAAATTATTTTTGTGAGCCGGAATATGCTGTTACCAAACAAAAACAAAAATTCCTTATCCGTGCTGCAAATTCTTATATCGAAAAATATGATTATTTTGGTGAGACTCGTTTTGATATAGTTTCAATAATTGTTGCTTCAGGAAAAAATCATATCCACCACATTGAAGATGCTTTTTATCCGACTATGTAATTTTAAAAAATTTAATGAAGAATTATTGTTAATTTTGCCACAATATTAATGTATTACAAAAATCATTTGATTTTAAAACAATTTAAATTTAACAATTAATTTTTTCGCAAACTATACAAATGAAAACACCCAACCCTTCAAATAAAAATTCCAAAAAGCAAGGCGATTTTTCTAAATTTATAAATAAAAACAAAAAAAGAAATCCAAAGCCTATCATTGAAAAACCAGAGATTTCTAAACCTAAGAAAATTCACAAACCACATCGTATTAAAAAAATGAATTTTGATGAAAATGCTTTAGTACGTTTAAACAAATTTGTTGCTAATGCGGGAATTTGCTCACGAAGAGAAGCCGACAATCTTATTCAATCAGGAAAAATTAAAGTAAACGGAAAAATTGTTTCAGAGCTTGGCACCAAAGTTTCTTTTAAAGATAAAGTTGAATATAATAAAAAAATCCTTTTTGGCGAAACTCTAAAATATGTCCTTCTTAATAAACCCAAGGGATATATCACTACAATGAACGACCCTCAGGAAAGAAGAACTGTTGTTTCCCTCATAGAAAATGCCTGTCAAGAAAGAATTTATCCTGTTGGACGCCTTGACCAAAATACAAGCGGCTTACTATTATTTACAAACGATGGAGAGCTAACAAAAAAATTAACTCACCCTAAACATTTAGTGAAAAAAATCTATCATGTTTTTCTTGATAAAGACTTTGCTAAAAACGATATGATTAAAATAATTGACGGAATTGAACTTGATGACGGTAATATTAAAGTTGACGCTATATCCTATGTAGAAAGCGAAATTGACAAAAAACAAGTAGGAATTGAAATTCATTCCGGTAGAAATAGAATTGTAAGACGAATTTTTGAAACCTTGGACTACAGAATTACAAAGCTTGACAGAGTTACTTTCGCTAACCTTACTAAAAAGAATTTGCCTCGTGGCAAATGGCGCTTTTTAACAGAAAAAGAAATTAGTTTTCTGAAAATGATTAAATAATCTATTTTTGATTAACTCAATATTATTATTCTAAAAACGTTAGAACACCTGTAAGTAATCCGTTTTAATTAATTATTAGATTTTGGAAGATTTGAAAAAACATAAAATTTTCTTCAAATATTTAAAAAGAATATTATTATTCTTTCTTATACTTTTCTCTCTTATAATCGGAGCTGCTTTTGTTATTGGTAATTTTTATGAAGATAAAGTAAAAGATTTTTTAGTCTCAGAAATTGACAAACTTATTGTTTCTGAAGTTCAGGTAGAAAAAATTGAGCTTACTTTAATACGCAAATTCCCATATGCTTCGCTAAGATTTAAGAATGTTGTAATGAAAGATGCCATTGATAAAGGCATCAAAGGAAATTTGCTGAAAGCAAAATACATTTATTTCAAATTCAGTATTTTCGATTTATTTAAAGATACTTATTCCATAAAAAAAATTGAGATAAACGACGCTGATTTAAAATTACTCGTTTATGAAAATGGAACTGATAATTTTCATATTCTGAAGCCCGAACCAGATAGCCTAAACAAATCATTTTCATTTGACTTGCAAAAAATTTATCTTGAAAATTCAAAAATAAATTATACAAACTTTGCAAGCGAACAGGAATATCAATTTGTTGCCAAGAATGCTTATTCTAAAGGAAAGTTTTCAAAAGAAAAATATTCCTTAGCAGTTTATGGAAAATTTTTTATTGACTACATTAAATCTGAAAATTATACTATTCTGCATAAAAAAAACGCTGATGTAGATTTAATCCTAAGTGTTGACAATATTCAAAATAACTATAAAATTCAAAAGGGCAGTTTGATTATTGATAAACTCAATTTTGATGTAAATGGAGCTATTTCTAAAAAAGATAATCTAACTTATTTAGACCTTACGATTAAAGGTGTAGATTTAGATTTACACAATTTCATAAAAGAACTTCCTGAAAAAGAACAACAATATTTTGATGATTACAAAACTGATGGAAATTTCTATTTTTCAACAAACATTCAAGGAAATTTTGGCGGAAGTAAAATCCCTAAGATAAAAGCAAATTTTGGAATTAACAATGGTAATTTTTTAAAAAGAAATTCATC
>CAYLPA010000044.1:7720-17752 GCA_964385385.1 uncultured Saprospiraceae bacterium
AGATAAAAGCAAATTTTGGAATTAACAATGGTAATTTTTTAAAAAGAAATTCATCTACAGCAATTGAAAATTTGGTTTTTACTGCTGAATATTCCAATGGAAAACTTCAAAAAAACAAATCCAGTTATATTAGAATTAACAATATTTCGGGGAAACTAAAATTAGGAAACATTAGCGGTAATTTATTAATAACTAATTTCGAGAATCCCGAAATTGAATTAACAGCAAAAGCCGACATTGACCTCGCAGATTTTCTTCTCTTCTTCGAAATCGACACTATCACTTCGCTAACAGGGAAGATGATTTTAAATGGAGCTTTCAAAACCAAACTTAATAATGGGAAAAATTTTACTGTAAAAGATTTTATTGACAGCAAAACATCAGGAAAAATTATTTTGACAGATGCTAATTTTAAGATAAAAGATGACCCAAATAACTATAAAAATTTTAATGGCTCCTTTGCTTTTAGCAACAATGATATTGTTGTAAAAAAATTGTCAGGAGAAATTTCCAATAGCGATTTTATTATGAAAGGATATTTTAGAAATATGCTTTCTTTCATTTTTTTGCCGGATGAAAACTTGCAAATCGACGCAAAAATTGTTTCTGAAAATATTGATTTAAACGAATTGTTGCAAGCCTCAAACAAATCTGATACAATTTACAAATTAGAATTCTCCGAAAATCTTGATTTAAAACTGATTTTTAATATTGACAATTTAAACTTCAGAAGATTTGATGCAGCAAAAGTTGCCGGAAAGTTGCGGTTGAAAAACAAAAAGATGTTTGTTAACAAAATTTCTTTTTCATCAATGGATGGCAACACAACAGCACAAGGAATTATCGATGGCTCTCAGAAAGATAAATTAATAATTAGTTGCGATGGAAAAATCTCTGATGTTGATGTAGAAAAGTTTTTTTATCAATTTGGAAATTTCGGACAAGATAATATAACCGATAAACATTTGAAAGGTGTTTTTTGTGCCGATGTACAATTTTCGGGAACATGGAGTTCCTCATTAATTTGCGACCTTAACAGCATCACTTCTGAAGCCGACATAATCATAAAAAATGGCGAATTGAATAATTATACTCCTATGTATGAATTATCAAAGTTTTTAAAAGTTGATGACCTTTCTAATATTTTATTTTCAACATTGGAGAACAAAATTCTGATAAAAAACAAAATGGTAATAATTCCAAAAATGGAAATAGAATCAAATGTTATAAATATTTTAGGCTCCGGAACTCATTCCTTTGACAACAAAATCAATTATCATTTACAAATATTGATGTCGGAACTCCTTGCCAACAAAGCAAAAATGGCAAAAAAAGAAAATAAAGAATTTAGTATAATTGAAGATGACGGACTCGGAAAAACCAAAATATTTATTCTTATCACCGGAACTGCCTATGAACCTATTTTCAAATATGATAGAAAGGAAGTAGCAAAAAAAATTGTTACGGACCTTGTAAAAGAAAAACTTAATTTGAAAAAAATATTGAACGAAGAATTTGGTTTGTTTAAATCGGACACTTCCTTTGTTCAAAAGAAAAAATCAGAAAAAGCAATAAAAAAAGAAAAAGAAAAACAACAAATAAAAACTCAGGAAGAAGGCAAATTTATCATTGAATGGAACGAAGAAGATGATGATGACGATAAAAAAGAAGAATGATAAAAATGATTTATATGTTGACAGGAAATCTTATTTTTATAATTTTTTACGAAGAAATTAAAAACTTACAATTTTAACCATGAAAATTTATACTAGAAAAAAACGCTGGAAATGGATTATGATTTTATTTGCAATTCTCTTTGTAGTTGCATCTTTGTGGTACACAAATTTGTTGGTGGAAAAAATTGCTAAAGACGAAAGAGAAAAAGTGCAAATCTGGGCTGATGTAATTCAAAGAAAAGCCGATTTAGTTAATTATACTGACAATTTCTTTAAAAAAATACGAGCAGAAGAACGTAAAAGAGTTGAAATTTGGGCAAAAGCAAACAGATATTTATTAAATGCCGATAACTCCAACGACCTAACTCTTTATCTTGATATTATTTCCGAAAACAAAACTATCCCTGTTATTTTAACCGACGAAAATGATAAAATATTAATTTCTGCAAATATCGATTTCAATCAAGATACCGTTGAGTTTCTTGAAGGAGAATTGAAAAAAGAATTTACCAAATATAAGCCAATCTATGCTTCTAACAAGCAAATGATTTACTATAAAGAATCAAAACTTTTTACCGAACTCCGTGATGTTCTTGACGACTTAATAGAATCGTTTTTTTCTGAAGTCGTTAACAATTCTTCATCAGCTCCGGTAATTGTTACAGATAGTTCGAAAAAAGATATTATCGCTTTTGGAAATATTGATTCCCTACTTGTAAAAGATTCAAAATATATTTCTGATTTGATTGATGACATGAGATCGGAGAACACTCCAATTGAAATTGAACTTGCAGGTCAGGGAAAACGATATATTTTTTACAAAGATTCCTTCTTATTAACTCAGCTAACTTATTATCCAATAATTCAATTTATCGTAATCGGTCTTTTCTTGCTTGTGGCTTATATTTTATTCAGTATTGCTCGGAAATCGGAGCAAAATCAGGTTTGGGTTGGAATGGCAAAAGAAACTGCTCATCAACTTGGAACTCCACTTTCATCAATGTTTGCTTGGGTTGAATTGCTACAAATGAAAGGTGTGGATAAAAAAACTGTATCCGAAATAAAAAAAGATGTACTTCGTTTGGAAACAATCACCGACCGTTTTTCTAAAATAGGTTCTACTCCTAAATTAATAGAAGAAAATATTGTTGAAGTTATTAAAAATTCAGTTCAATATATTAAAAACAGGACAACACAAAAAGTTCTTTATGCAATTAACTCTAAAGAAAAAAATGAAATTATTGCTCCTTTAAACTCACATCTTTTTTCATGGGTAATAGAAAACTTATGTAAAAATGCTATTGATGCAATGAGTGGCACCGGAAAAATTACCATTAATATTTTAGAAGCAGAAAAAAATATCTTTATTGATATTTCCGACACAGGAAAAGGTATTAATAAAAGAAATTTTAAAACAATTTTCAACCCGGGATACACCAGCAAAAAAAGAGGCTGGGGACTGGGTCTTTCTCTTGCCGAACGTATCATCGAAAATTATCACAAAGGAAAAATATTTGTCAAATCATCTGTAGTAAATCAAGGAACAACATTCAGAATTGTTTTAAGAAAGTAAATATTAGAAGTCCCCTTAAACAAATCTTTCGTCATCTCTTGTCAGGAATAAATCTTTTTTCCTGTTTGCTAACCAACCAATTCTTGTATTTTCTCTCGCATCAAATTCAGGGACAAATGGTTTTATATCAAGCAAAGGCGTCCCGTTGACTATGTCAACATCTTTTATATGCAAAATATTATTTTCAATCTTTTGAAGTTCAACAATTGACAATCCAATGGGATTAGGTCGAGAGGGAGCTCGAGTAGAAAAAACTCCACGTAAAACATTGTCCATAAATGGAATTACTTTCAATTTGGATTGCTTGATTAGATGTAAATGATAAAGCAAAATTATATGAGAAAATCCTTCTAAATCTTTTAGTCCCTCAACATATTCAGGATAAATTTCTACAGTTGCTTCAAAGTTTTTTCCTGCTGATGACTGAATCGGAACACCTTTAGGTATTTTAAAAGGAGAATGGACTATTCCTATTGGATTAAATAAAATCTTTTTCATTAAAAAATTGATTTATTAAAAAACTAAAATTATAAAATTTCAACAATATAATTATATTTGTATAAAAAATATAAACAGATGAAAAAATCAAACAGAATATTAATCATTATTCTAATAGTTTTAATTATTGGATTTCTTGCATGGTATTTTTCAAATATCATTGCATATATTATCATCTCAGCTGCTTTATCATTTATAGGCCTTCCTTTAATAAAACTTTTAGACAAAATAAAAATTGGAAAATTTAAAATTCCTCATAGCCTTAACAGCATGTTTGCGTTAATTTCAATAATATTAGTTGTTGTTGTTTTCGTAAATATTTTTGTTCCAATAATTGCAAACCAAGCTTCTAACTTATCAGAAATTGATATTGAATCTTTTAATGAAAGTTTCAAAGAACCTATTGGTGAAATCGAAAATTTCTTAACAAACTATGGAATAATTAGTGAAAATCTCGAAACAACAATTACTGAAAAACTACTTTCATTGATTAGTGTTGTAAATGTTGACAGTGTTCTCGATTCTTTATTAAGCTTAACAGGAAGTTTATTTATTGGAATTTTTGCAGTTTTATTTATTACATTTTTCTTTTTAAAAGACGAAAAACTGTTTTATAATGGGATAATGATTTTTGTTCCCGAAAAATATGAGGAAGACGGAACATTTATTCTTTCAGAAAGCAAACGATTACTTAGCAGATATTTTATAGGAATATGCCTGGAAGTTTTTACAGTTGCTACACTTTTAACAATAGGAGGTTTAATAATTGGTCTTGATAATGCACTTTTAATTGGAGTTATTGGAGGTTTGTTTAATATTATTCCTTATCTGGGTCCTGTTATCGGTGCAACAATCAGTGCAATACTCGTTGCTGCGACAAATTTGAATCCTGATTTTTTTGCTCAAACACTGCCTTATGTTTTAGGCATCCTTGGTGTTTTTGTTGTAACTAATCTTATTGATAATATTTTACTTCAACCTTTAATTTATTCCAAAAGTGTTAAAGCACACCCTATAGAAATTTTCATTGTTATAATAATGGCTGGAAGTATTGCAGGAATTTTAGGAATGATTTTAGCAATTCCTGTTTATACTCTTTTCAGAATAATTGCAAGACAATTTCTGAGCAGATTCAAATTAGTGAAAAAAATAACCGCAAAAATGTAGCTCTATCTTTTTGAGTTTTAGAAATAATGAATAATCAATATAAAGACTTTATTAATTTATTATCAAATTTAACTTTTCGAAAAGCATTTAATATTCTTAAAATCTATTTTAGCTATCATCTTTCAAATTTTTTAAAAATTCCTTTTCACCTTGGAATGCCTTATACTGTTTCAATTGAACCTACAACTTCTTGCAATCTTGCCTGTAGTCAATGCCCATCAGGAATGAAAAGTTTTTCCAGACCAACAGGCAATCTTAAATCGGAAACATTTAAAATGATTATTAATCAACTTCATAAAAATTTGATTTATTTGATTCTTTATTTTCAAGGCGAACCCTATCTTAACAAGAATTTTTTTGATTTTGTTAAATATGCAAAAGAAAAAAAAATCTACACTGCAACTTCAACAAATGCTCATTTTCTAAACGATGAAAATGCACAGAAAACTATTAATTCGGGATTAGACAAAATTATTATTTCTCTTGATGGAACTGACCAAAAAACCTATGAGAAATATCGTGAAAAAGGTGATTTCAAAACAGTAATTTCAGGCATAGAGAATTTAGTTAAATGGAAAAAGAAATTAAATTCTTCCACACCTTTTATAATAATTCAATTTATTGTTTTCAAACATAATGAACATCAGATTGAAGAAATAAAATTGTTAGGAAATAAACTCAGCGTAGATAAGGTTGAAATCAAATCGGCACAAATCTATGACATTGAAAATAATTACGAAATGATACCTCTCAACGAAAAATATTCCCGCTATAAAATTGGAGAAGATGGTATTTATAAAATTAAAAACAAATTACGGAATAAATGCCTGCGAATGTGGAGAGGATGCGTAATAACCCATGATGGATTAGTTGTTCCATGTTGTTTTGACAAAGATGCCAAATATCAATTTGGAGATTTAAACAAAGAAAATTTCAACACTATTTGGAAAGGCACTAATTACAAATTGTTTCGTAAAAAACTTTTAAAATCAAGAAAGGAAATTGATATTTGCAGGAATTGCACCGAAGGAATTTCTTAATTTAACATTATATATTAATTCAAAATCTCTTCAATTAAACTGTCATTATACTTTGTTCTTTATCCTTAATTATTTTATCAACTTTAGTAACATAAGAATTTGTTATTTCCTGAACTTCGGCAAGCACTCTTTTCACTTCATCTTCGGGAACTCCATCTTTTTCGAGACTTTTCGCTTCATCATTAACCGTTCGCCTAACATTTCTAATACTAATTTTAGCATTTTCTCCTTCAATTTTCGCTTTTTTCACCATGTCAATTCTTCTTTCTTCGGTCAAAGCCGGAACATTAATTCTAATAATTGCTCCATCATTTTGGGGATTAAATCCGAGATTAGCCACTAAAATTGCCTTTTCAATCAAGTCAAGCATATTTTTATCCCATGGTTGAATAATTATTGAACGGGAATCTGGAGTATTAATATTTGACATCTGATTTAGAGGAGTTAGCACACCATAATAATCAATCTTAACACCTTCAAGCATGCTAGGACTTGCTTTTCCAGCCCTAATTTTATGCAACTCACGCTCAAGAAAACTTATAGCTTTTTGCATACCTTCTTCCGCTAGTTCCAAACAAATTTGAGATTCTTCAGTCATTTATTATTCTTTTTTTAATTTTATTTTAACTTAAATTTAATATATTTGTTTTTTTATTTGCAATGGTTTTTTTATACTCAATTTTTATAACTTTGTTACGTTTAATTGATTATTATTAGATATACAAAAGTAGTGTTTTTTATAAAATTGTAAATTATGAAAAAAATTAAATTAATTTTATTGATATCAATTATCACGCTTTCCAGTTGTGATATTCTTGAAGAAGTTCTTAACTCTGCAACAACAGTCCCAGCTTCATTATCAAATGAAGATATAATTGCAGGTTTAAAAGATGCTCTTAGCATCGGAACAAGTAATTCGGTTGACGTTTTGAGTCAGGAGGGTGGATTTCTAAACAACCCTGCTCTTAAAATCCCTTTTCCTGCAGAAGCTAAGATAGTTGAAGATAAACTTCGTCAAATCGGTGCCGGTAAAATGGTTGATGATTTTGTTGCCAACATGAACAAAGGTGCAAGCGAAGCTGTGAAAGAAGCAACACCCATTTTTTCTAATGCTATTAAAAGAATGACATTTGCCGATGCCAAGCAAATTCTTCAGGGTCCTGATAATGCTGCCACAAACTATTTTAAAGACAAAACTTCTGTTCAATTATCTAATCTCTTTAAACCAAAAGTTCAGCAAACCCTAGACAGAGTAAAAGTTACAAAATATTGGTCAGATATAATGTCAACATATAACAAAATCCCTTTTACTCAAAAAGTTGAAACCGACCTTGCTAAATATGTTACTGATAAAGCAATGGAAGGATTATTTACAAAAATTGCAGAAGAAGAAAAAAAGATTAGGACAGACCCTGTTGCCAGAGTTACCGACATACTTAAGAAAGTTTTTGGATTCTAACAAATTTATTATTCACCAATAAAATATGATTATTAAAGAATGGAAAGAGAATTCGTTAAAAAAGCTGAAAAAATTGATTCAATAGAAAAGAAATCAAAAAAATCACGTAATCGGATTATTATAATAATTTTAATCTTAATCATTATTGTTTTATCCTGGCTATTATTTCAAAGTCTCTCAAAAGTAAATACAATTACTGTAGAAAAAAAACAAACTACCACTGAACTGAAATCAGAGTTAGATTCTTTGCTTACCGAGCATAAATTAATAAAAATGGAATATGGCGATATTTCAAATCAACTAACATCAAAAGATAGCGTTATTCAAGCAAAAGCTGAAGAAATAAAAAAATTAATTTCTTCGCAGGCAGACTATAGAAGAATTAAACGAAAGTTGGATTATTTACGAGGAATCACTCAGGGATACGTTATGCAGATAGATTCATTGTTTACTGTTAACAAAGAGCTAAAAGAAGAAAATATTAAAATAACAAAAAAATATAAATCGGAACAAGGCAAAACAGTTGAGTTGGTTAAAGAAAAAGAAGTCCTGACAGAAAAAGTTGAAATTGCCTCAATGTTAAAAGCATATAATATTTCTGCTAAAGGAGTTCGTTTAAAAGGAAGAAAGCAAAAAGAGCAAGAAACTGATAAAGCTTCAAGAATTGAAAAAATTAAACTTTGTTTCACTATTAGCCAAAATTTATTAGCTGAAGGAGGAGAAAAAGTTGTGTATATTAGAATTACCAGACCTGATAATATGATTCTTTCCAAGGGTAAAAACAATATCTATTCCTTTATGTTTAATGGTGAAATGCTTCAATATTCCGTAAAAAAAGTTATAAATTATAAAAATCAGTCAGTAAATATTTGCATGTATTGGGATAAACAAAACAAAGATGTTTCGGCAATGATGGGAAAATATAATATTGCAATTTTTGTTGATGGTTATGAAATCGGGCAAACTAGCCTAGAATTAAAGTAGAATATTTCTTAGACTAATAATTTACACCTAACTCGCATAAATTCATACCGAGCATACCGGAAATTCACAATTCTAAATCATTATCTATTGTTTTTTTTGCATGCAGAAACTTGCAATTTCATTACAACTTAGTTCGAAAACTAATCCGAAAAATTAATAATTAATATTTTTTTAGAATTGATTTTGGGATATTTTTAAAATAAAAAAGTTGATTTTGGGGATATTTTTACAATAGAAATGCTTAATTGGGTAATATTTATAAAACTATATTGATTAATCACGTTTCTAAGATTAGTCTCCATACTGCGTTTCTTTTTTTGATTTCTAACATCAAATATTATAAAACCTTAAAAGTTTTAAAGAAAGAAAAAATATTTTCAATATAATTTATTTAATTTTGAAGAATAATTTTCCAAAATCAATTTTTTTTAAACTATTAAAATTATGTCAGAAAAAATATTAAATTTCGTTTCTCCCGGAGTTGTTACCGGTGAAGGAATTCAGCAAATTTTCAGAATTGCAAAAGAAAATCAATTTGCACTACCGGCAGTAAATGTTGTAGGAAGCGATTCAGTTAATGCAGTTCTCGAAGTTGCAAAAGAAGTAAACTCTCCTGTCATCATACAATTCTCAAATGGCGGAGCTCATTTTTATGCAGGAAAATCTCTAAACAATGACGATTTTAAAGCTTCGATTGCCGGAGCAATTTCTGCTGCAAAACACATTCATCATATGGCTGAAATTTACGGTGTTCCTGTTATTCTTCACACTGACCATGCCGCAAAAAAACTTCTCCCATGGATTGATGGACTTTTAGATGCAGGCGAAAAACATTTTAAAGAATTCGGAAAGCCTTTATACAGCTCCCACATGCTTGACCTTTCAGAAGAAACATTAGAAGAAAACATTGAAATCTCTAAAAAATATCTTGAAAGAATGAGTAAAATCGGAATGACACTTGAAATTGAATTAGGTGTTACCGGTGGCGAAGAAGATGGAGTTGATAACACAAGTATTGAAAGTTCTAAACTTTACACGCAACCCGAAGAAGTTGCTTACGCTTATGAAGAATTGATGAAAATTAGTGATAAATTTACTATTGCTGCTGCATTCGGAAACGTTCATGGAGTTTATAAACCGGGCAATGTTAAACTTGAACCAAAAATTTTAAACAATACCCAAAAACACATTCAAAATAAATTTAACACTGCCGAAAAACCTGTCTCTTTTGTTTTTCATGGTGGTTCAGGCTCAAGCAAAACAGAAATTCGTGAAGCAATTTCTTATGGTGTTATAAAAATGAATATTGATACTGATACTCAATGGGCAACTTGGATAGGCGTGAAAAATTATTATGAAAAAAATAGAGAATATTTGCAAACACAAATAGGCAATCCTGATGGTGAAGATAAGCCAAATAAAAAATATTACGACCCTAGAAAATGGCTAAGGGAAGGCGAAAAAACAATGATTGACAGATTAAAAATTGCCTTTGACGATTTAAATAATTTAAACAGAAATTAAGAATCTATTTAATAGAATAAACATCTTTAGAGCTAACTGATAAAACAGGAATAGGAGATTGATTTACCATCTGTTGAGCATAAGAACCAAACCAAAGATTTTTTGTGCTTT